>CAZLLZ010000001.1:0-8168 GCA_964560945.1 uncultured Candidatus Saccharibacteria bacterium
CTTTTAACTTCCCCGCAATATCAGGGACTGACACTTCTGTTTTTTTCTTATATTCTCTCCATTTTTTCTCATCCCAAATCTCAACTCGGTTATAAAGACCTATTAAGACCACACTTTTTTTTAAAGAAGCATACTCTTTTAAATAATCTGGAACTAATATTCTTCCAAGGTTATCAATCCTAACATCCATTGCCCCTGACAACATCATCCTAGCGAAACTTCTTGCCTCTCCTTGACTTGCAGGAAGAGATCCTAACCTCTCAGCAATCTTTTTCCACTCTTTCTCAGGATAAATAACAAGACATTGGTCAACCCCTCGAGTAACAATTGCTCTTTGGCCCAATTCTCTTCTGAACTTAGACGGTACAGCCAATCTCTTTTTTGAATCTATTGTATGTGTATATTCACCAATAAACATTTTATTTTCCCCAAAGAATTATTGTTTTCCCACTTTTTTCCACAATTTACCCTTACACTATTACGATATTCCACTGTGCTATTCTTGTCAAACACTAAAAAAGTTAATTTCTCCACATTTTTTCCACATACCACTTGACAAAACTTTTGGAGCGATATAGCTTAAAAATGCCCTTTTAAAATTAAAGAGGGATGAAATGAATAGAGATAAAAATGGAAAAGGCAATAAAAATATCCGTTCCAACTCTGATACAGACAAAACCGACCAGAACAAACAAAAAAGGAAAATTCTGATAGCTATCTTGCTGGCTATCATAATTATCATCCTGGGATTATTTGTTGTTATTCATCACGCTCCCCCTGAGGGCACCTCGAGAGGGACCCTCGTAAAAGTTGTCCTGGACCAGGATAACAATCCCGTTCAGGGAGCTGTGGTGAAATTAAGCAATGAGAGCTGTGGCAACACTATTATTGCCACGGAAACAACTAACAACCAAGGGAAAGCTTATTTTTACAATCTAAAATACGAAACGTATTATATAAACGTAACGTATACAGTTAACGGGAAAACGTACTATGCAGATGGAAATGCATGGGAAACAGTAATTATCGACGACTCATTAATAGAGGTGAAAAATTTTTTACGGGGGTACCCTGAGAATGTGCTCCCCAGGGGGAGATGATACTATTTGCACTATTGAACTTTTGAACTATTAAACCGCCATATCACTAAATAAGCTTTTCCCTTTTTGTACCTTTTAATAATAGAGAGAGACTTAATGTCTCTCTTATTTTTTTATTGACATATCTTTTGAAACGTGTTAAGCTTGCTTAAGTTTCAAAAGATTGACGCTTTTCAATAAATAAGGTCTAAAATACAAAATTAAATAAAAATGAAAAATAAAAACCTTAAATTTTTTGTTATTACCTTTTTTGTTTTGTCTTCTATTTTTATTTTCCCATATATTGTAAAAGCATCTGGTTATGATGTATGCGGAAATGGAACAGGGTGGTCTTTTCCTCAATCTAAAACTCAAACATGTGGTTGGGGGTATTGGCATTCTGGTGGGCCAAAATATGGTTACATCCAAGATTGTTGCTGCTGCTATTTAAAATCTCATGTTCATGATCTGGGTAAAATCTTCCAAGATAAAAAGGTAATGATCGAATATCAACCTGGCTGGGCAAAGGGTTGTACAGACACAATGACAATTTATGCTTCTACTGATAATCAAAACTGGAGAAAAATTACCTCTCACAAAGTTAATCAACCAACCTGGAATCCCAAAACAACATTTCAAGAAAAAATAAATATTTATGGAGAATTCAGGTATATAAAGATATCTATTCCTCATTGTTATAATGATTACTCTTCAGCTAGAGTTCTGGATGATTTATCTCCACCGGAAGATCCTATTGAGGGAACACTTTCTGTATCAGATAATTCTGTTTGCACTGGAGAGAATATAACCTTTACCGTCTCTGCCCAAGATGACCAAGGAATTAATAAAATTTGTATTAAGAAAGAAGGAGGACCTGAAACTTGCAAATTCTGTAACGGAGAAACATCTTGCGTAAAGAATATTACTACCTCTGAAAGTAACTCCGGGACATATAAATTTTATGGAACCCTCTATGGTAAAAAAACAGATGGGTCTCAGGAAATTAGAGAAACAAATCCATCTTTCTTAGAAATTACCTTCAACCAGTGTTATACCCATGATCACAAAATATGTTCTAACAATGATGTCTATTGGGCAAATCCCTGCGGGGAACTAGAAGATCTATATCAAGACTGCGGAGAAAGTGGTTGGACAAATGATTATAGATGTTCAGGAAACATTGTCCAAAGAAAATGGCAAGACACTGGTTGTCAGAATGCTCAATGTACCCTTGATGAAGAATGGAGAGATGTAGAGAACTGTTCAGATTCTGGAAAAATATGTCAAGACGGACAATGCGTCCCCCAAAATAACCATCCAGCCTCTGGAACATTAACCTCTTCCAAAACTAATTTAAATATAGGTGAAAGTGTAGACATTACTATTGAAGGAAATGATGAAGATGGACTAGATAGTCTCTGTCTGTTCTATGATAACGATTGGCACTGCCAAGATGTATCAGAAAATTCTGCCTCTTATACATGGACTATTACCGAAAACGACGCTGGAAATTACAATCTCTGCGGGAAAATAAAAGGAAAAACTCCGAATAGCGATATTGAGAGCGTGAATACCAATCCTTCTTGTATTACAATAACCTTCAACGAAAGCGGATGTTCAGGATGCAACAATAATTACTATTACTATTATTATCAAAACCCAAACAATCATCTAGGATGCTATGATAATGATGTTTATTGGTTTGATCAATATGGTTTTAGAAAAGATAAATATCAAGAATGTGGAGATAGCTACTACTCTGACTGGAGTCAACCTTACTGCAAAGAAAATGCTATTTATGAAAGTAGAACATATTACCAAAAAGGATGTGAGGGCGGAGCCTGCTTCTCTAGATCTCAATTAGAAGAGAAGCTTATAAAGAAATGCTCTGATACTGAAATTTGCGAAAATGGAGAGTGTAAAGAAAAAACAGTTCAGTGCCAAAATGGACCTTGTTGTGAAAATGGTCAATTTAAATCAACTAGTAGTGTCTGTGATACTCAATTCCAAACAATTTATGGTTGTCCTTGGGGAAGAGGGTGTGGATACGATGTAGGAAAAAGAACAAGGTCAAGATTCAGGTATTGTTCAGGAAATAGCGCTCAATGTGATGGAAAATGGGGAGAATGGGGCCCTTGGAGTCCTTGGCAGGTATCAGATTATTGTTCTTACAACGAGGTTTGTTCTGTCGGAAAACCTACGTGTCAATTATCTTCTCAATGTTCAAGCTCTTCTCCTTATATTAAACACTATTCAAAGAAATGCTCTGGCAACTCTCTGTTCTGGGTAGATTCAAATGGAAATTTACAAGATATTTATCGAAACTGCTCTGATGATAACTCTTGCACCATAGATAGCTGCCAGGATGGAAAATGTATTAATGATCTTCACTGCAATGGATCAACCTGCGAGATAGGATCTGAGGATTATTGTTCTTCATGCAATCATTGCGACGATGGGATATGTAATTGTAATGAAACTGAAAATTCTTGTCCTCAGGATTGCCTCTTGCCATCTTCTTGCGTATCAGGATTCGCAAAAACTGAAAATTCTAATAAAGGATGGCAAGATACCTTAGAAGTTAACGAAGGAGATAAAATAGATTTCCTCTTCTCTATCTGTAATAGTAGCGATAAACCCCAAAATAATGTAGAGTTCAAGGTCTCTCTTCCCGAAGGAATCTCATTCCAAGATAATGTTTACATAAATGGAGAAAAGAAAGACAATATAGATTTAACTAATGGTTTAAATTTAGGAACAATTCCTCCTAATTCAAAAGATACAATAACATTCAGTGGGTTAGTAGAAAAGATAAGAAAGAGAGATATGTTAGTTACCGGCACTGTTATAGCCAATGGAAAAGAAAAATCAAGTTATGTGAAATTAATAGCATCTGCTACTTCATTCGGACTTTTAGCCTCAGCAATTAAATCAATACCCTTCTGGAAATGGTCTTTATGGTTTCTTATAATAGCAGGTATCATCTCCGGCATATTTCTGGTAATTTTCACGGTAAATTACATTACGGAAAAAAGAGATGAAAAACACAAGCAGATGATTCTTGAAATTATTGGAAAGAAAAAATAGAAAACGGCCTCATAAAGAGCCGTTTTCTATTTACCCTGATCAATCTTTTTCATCTCTAAAATTACCTCTTATCCATTTAGCTACTTAGAAATTACTTGGGCATTTAAAAGTTATCCCATCACAATAGCCGGAAGATCCAGGATAAATATTTGTCTCAAGAGCTCTCCCTACAGAATCTATACAATACCAAGAATTATTATCTAAATCAGTAAAAGCACAATAATTTACATTAGAAGCATAACAAGTAATCTTCGACCCTAATTGACTAATATCATTATTAATTAAGGACAATCCCACCCCGTAATCCTTATCATCTCCATTAAATTCATTACCACTACAGAGTAAACTATATGCATTATCTCTTGCATAAATAACCTCTGCAATAGACCTTGCCTGATCTAAATCACTGGTAATCCTTGCCTCTCTTGCCTTAGAATATGGACCTCCCCCACTATAAAAAGCGTTATTTAATCTCCTCATAAATTCATCGAAATCCTTAGACTCTTTTGGTACCTGAATGTTTATTTTCTTTCCAAAATCAGAAAAAACAACTTCTCCTTCAACATTTATTCCCTCTATTCCTCCTAAGGGAGAATACTCACTTGTTTTAAATTTACTCATATCAATATTCTTAGCAAAAGTTATCTTGTAAGGAAGCTTATTTTCCATACTTATCCAGATATCAAAATCTATATCACCTATTTTCTGAAAAAGCTCATCAACAGATTTTGATATCGCAGAATTAGCTTCATCCAGTTGCTGAGGCGTTAAGGAAACAGGGGGCGAAGAATATTCCATCCCGATTCTAATAATTTCTGGCAAAGATTGTTTTAATGCCTCTTTGTTTATGGTAAGCAGATAATGATAATAACTTTTTCCATCAATTCTTTCCCCTCCTTTATTTTCTCTCACTTTCACCCACTCTTTATTCTTAAGAATCCTTATTATCTTTTCTATCATCTCTTTTTGTTTCTCCTTATTTTCTGGAAAACCTGTTATTCCTTTACTCTCGTAAAATCTTTTTAATGATTCTGGATCAAACTTTATCCATCTATTCTCCACAACATTAGCTAAATTACTTAGGTCTTCCCCTGAAAAAAATGAGAAGATAGTAAATGGAAACTCTTTAACTCTAATATAAAAAGTTTCTCCTATTCCTATGCTTTCAATCTCCCCATTAAAACTCATACCTTGCACAGAAAGAGAACCTTTTATATCACTATATGATCTAGAATTACTTTTATCGCTTTGATCCTCATCTCCTTTAATTTCTATTTCTATTTTCGGAGAATACTGAGCCTCTTTTGTTTTTAGATCAATTATTCCATCACCTTCCATATGATATGTCTTTACTTTTTCCAGGTTTCTCATCATCTTTGCTAAGACAACTTCTGGCTTTTCAGTAAAAGGATTCCAACTAGGATTCCAGAAATGGAAGTAAAGAGAACTTACAGCTCCCACCACTCCAACAATTACTATAATCGCTATTATCTTTCCCAATAAAAGTTTATTCATATTGTTTGGGAAATTTTAATAACTTTGAATGTCTTTGGATCGACCTTTATTTTATCTCCTTTTTGAATTTCCTCGGATAAAAGAGCTCTAGCAATAGCATCCCCTACTTTATTTTGAATAACTCTCCTCATTTCCCGTGCTCCATAAATGGGATTATAACTTAGTCTCACTATTTCCTCTTTCAATTCACTAGTAATAACAAACTCTACCTCTTTTTTCTTTAAATTTTCTTTTAACTTTCTCATTAACAGCTCTGCAATATCCAGTAAATTCTGTTTAGTTAGAGATTTATAAACTACTACTCCATCAAATCTATTTATCAATTCTGGTCGAAAGATTCCCTGATTATAAATATAATCCATTAATTTTTTCTTAATTTCTGACATCGGTACTTCCTCATCTATGGCGTCCAGAATAACTTTGTATCCTGCATTAGAAGTGGCAATGATAATAGTATTTTTAAAATCTACTTTCCTACCTAGACCATCTGTTAAGTATCCTTCATCCAAAACCTGTAAGAATAAATTCAAAATTTTCGGGTGCGCTTTCTCAAACTCATCTAAAAGAACTAAAGAAAATGGATCTTCTTTCACTCTTGTTGTAAGCAATCCTTCTTCGCCTGGAGTTCCAATAATCCGGGAAATATCTTCAAGATTCTGAAATTCAGACATATCCAATCTTACAATTCTTGATTCGGAACCAAAATAGATTTCTGCTAGTGCTTTAGCTGTCTCTGTTTTACCAACTCCAGTGGGACCTAAAAATAGAAACGACCCCATAGGTCCCTTCCTAATACTTATACTTTCTCTTGCCCTTCTCAGGGCAGAAGCTATATCCTTAATAGCTTCACTCTGATTAATAATTCTTTTATGAATTAATTTTTCTAAATTTAATAAAACTTCCCTTTCTTTTCCCCTAATTCCCCCAACAGGAATTTGAGTCTTTTCCGTTATTATGTGAGCTACATGATCTGAGAGAACAATTTTCTCTCTTTCTTTCTTAGCTACAAAAACAGCTGTTTCTTCTAATAGATCAACTGCTTTCTTGGGAAAAGGAGTATCAGGAATATACTGATTAGCATAATCCACAATCGATTCTATAGCAGCGAAAGAGAAAAACACCCCAAGTTTTCTCTCAAGATCCGGGCACATAACTTCTAAGACTAGGAGCGCTTCTTTGGGGGTAAGAGGAAGAACTTCTATTTTTTGAAAAAGAGAAAGAATTGAAGAATTTCTTTCAAGGTACAAATGCAATCCTTCGTAGGTAGTAATTCCTACTAGTTGAAATTCTGGTAAATGAAGATATTTACTTAAGATTCCCGAAATATCTACTACTCCTGGTTTTTGGATACCACTCAGATATTCATGAATATTATCTATAATAAGAATTACGTTCTTAGCTGTGGTTACTTCATAGAAAATTAAATCCAAAGTGCTTTCTACCCTTTCAATAGATTCTATTTCAGAAAGCAAAGAAGATAAGCTAAGCTCAACAAAGCGCTTGTAATTTAATTCAGGGGTCAATTTCCCCTCTCTTGATCTTATAACTATCCTCTTTAATAATGTTTTTCTCCCAGATCCAGGGTCACCTACTAAAAGAGCATTATTTATTCTTACATTTGCCAAGGCCCTTTCTAACATCTCTGATTCTTCTTGATGACCTGCTATTGCTTCTTCTTCCCAAAATTTAGAAGCTTCGGTCCAATCAATCCCATATTTATCTAGAGTAATCGTATAACCTGCCGCAAAATTTCTCCCAACACTTCCTTTTTTGGAAAGATTATCCCAAGAAAATAAATGTTTTCTTTTATCTCTAACCTGCTGAATTTTCTCCCACCACTCAACAAGATCAGAAACATCTTCTAACTTCATTGCCGATTTAACTATCGCATTTTTAAAAATAGGATTAACTTCTGAAAGTGAAATTATTAGATCGGTTATTAAAACTTTTTTATGTCCTCTTCCTTTTGCTATATCAACTGATTCAAAAATTACTCTCTCTAAGTCTTTGGAATAAGTCTGAGACTCATTTTCTTTTTTTAAGAAATGATTCTTAAGATTTTTAGCAAGATCTTTTCTGGAAATAAGAGATCTTTGAAAGAAAAACGATAAAGCATCGTTTTTCTTCTTCAATAAGATATATGAAAGAACGGACGAAGTAAGTAATAGTTTCTTCTTCTTGGAAAATTGGTAAGAAGTTAAAATAGATTCCCCTACATCGAAACTTAGAAAATCAAACAAGTTAAATCTTTCTGGTCTTTCACTAAATTCCTTAAGAGAAATTTTAACCTCTGGATTAGATAACTTTTCTAAAAAAAATGATTTAAATAAGATAAAGCAAAGTAAGAAGAATAACTCCCAAAAAAAAGAAAACAGCAAAATTTTTAAAGAGAGAACAGAAAAGTTTCCTATTACCAAACCATATAAAAATATGAATAAACTAATAACAAGAACAACTAAAAGAGGGCTAATAAAACTCTCTTTTGGT
>CAZLLZ010000001.1:8178-24388 GCA_964560945.1 uncultured Candidatus Saccharibacteria bacterium
AAAAATAGAACCACTTTCTAAATTTTATAGCTGGCCAAAGATTTGAATGTTTTACGTTGAAAATCATATAAGAATTTTGAAACTAAAAATTAATAAAAATAGAAGAATAAAAGGCAAAATTAGCCATAAAAGCAAGAAAATAACCCCTCCGACAAAAATAAAGATCTCAGATACTATCCCAGTGATTATCACCCAAAATCTAACAAAGGCTCCAATTAATCTGGAGGTTATATTAAATGTAAAAACAGAAAAATTGTGCTTTAAATCAAACTTCCTATAATAATCATGATAATTTTTCCAGTATGAAAAGAGGGTCTTTAGTAAAAATGGTATAGAAAAATACTCAGCGCCAAATCTTAGTAAATTTTTCCAAGCATTCCAAAGGGATAAAAGTTTATCTTTATAATGCCATTCTAAATAGAGAGTCGCAGTATTTTTTTTCATCTTTTATTTATTATAACAAAATAAAAAGCGCTAAAAAAGCGCTTTAAAAGACCGAAAAGTATTAGTACCTCTTAGTGCTAACAATAATATCATCTCCCATCACAGAACCAGTAAGAATCTCTATTTTCTCTATGGGGACAGTATTAATATCATATCTTTCCCCATCAATTTGTATCTCTCCGTTCGAGCAAAATACTATGTAATGCCTCTTGTACTTTTTGTATACCTCAATTCTTACTTCCTCTCTCCGATTTCTTACCATCAACTCTATGATTTTTCTTAGATGATTTCTTTTTGCAGACTCATCTTCCGAAGAAAAATCTTCCTTTCTCATAACCTGTTCTATTTTCTCTTCTAATTCCACAATATCCATTTAATTCACCTCCTTATAAAAATAAGCATTTTACATTACTTTGTCAAGAGGAAAACCATTATCTCAAAAAATATTACGAATATGCAAAGGAAATATAGGTTCTTTAATCCTGCTATTAAGATATTTTGGAAAAACTATAAATGCCTCTTGTTCTCCCTTTTCTATCCCCCCATGCACACTTCTTTTGTCCGGGGCAAAGCTTACAACTTTATTTTTACTAGTTCTTTTCCCAAAGATAATAATATCGCCAGAATTTTCCATCGCTGTTAATTCTCTAATGGAAGATAAATAATTATTATTCCTTTTCAACAAACTATCTTTTGTCAAAATCTCTACTCTTTTTTTAGAAACTTTAAAAGAAACAGTATATATTTCTTTTAAATTAAAAAGCCACCTTATCAGACCCGGATAAAATCTATTTATATCTTTTTCTACCATTTTCTCTTTAGGATTCTCTCCTAAATAGATCTGGGCCACATCTCCCTGATCAACAAAGATAATATCTTTTCTTTTTATCTTGTAATATGGCAATTTCTTAAAACTTTTATTTTGATAATAATTTTCTCCCATTTTGTAAATTAAAGAAAAAATTCTCTTTGTAATTTTTGACTTCGATAAATTTTTTCTTAAGTCTAATGATTTAAATATTAATAATTTCTTTATATCATTAGAATTAATAACTCTTCTTTGAGTAAAATCTTCCATTTTATCTGAGAGTGGTTCACCATAAATATCCCTAAATAAAACTGTATCCACCTGCCCGTGATCAGAAAGAATAAAAATCTCATAATCCTCTCCGGCTAATCTAAAAATTTTTTCTATCATCTTATCTAATTTGAAAAGAGTAGAAAGAGTCAGCTTGTGCTCTCTTCCAAAAGGATGAGATCTACTATCATAGCTCATAAATGTCACATAAATAGGAGAAATTTTTTTTCTAATAACATCTCTCAAAACCCTAAGGGTGGCTTTTCTTGATATCCATTCCCCAAAGAAAGATTCTGTAAATGTTCCTTTTCTGAAAGGGGTGAATATAAAAAAAATAAAATCAAAAATCATCACAAAGGGTAATAGAAAAAGAGAAAGCAACATTAATCCTTTAGGAAAATACTCCGTTCCAAGCCCAAAATAAAAAGAAGGAGTAAAATTAATTCTTGCTCCTCCAGAAAATATATTCCCTATGCTAGCCCCTTTCATTAGTAAGGGCTTCCTACACTTTCTTTCTTTCTCTATCTCTCTTACTTCGCTCTCTAGTGTCATATAAAAAAACTTTGATTTTTTCTTAGAAAACCACATCATCCCTGGAATATTTGAAGAATCGCTATACATTAATTCCGACTGAAAATGAGAAGTCGTTGCAGGCAATCCAACGGTTATTTTTCTTAATTTATACCCGTTTTTCAAAAGATTTCCCAAGAAAGGAAGCTTCTCTTTCTTTAACTCTTTATAAATTACATCAAAAGGCAAACCATCAATTTGAATAACTATTTTTTTCTTTATTTTCTTCATCTCTAATTAACTATTATACAATTTTCTTAAGTCTTTCACCAAAAACCAGAACAATAAAATGCCAGAAAGAGAAATAATAAAAGCTACATAAAAAACAAAATTTATACCTAAGAAATCCATTACCACCCCCGAAATTAAAGGAGCAGCAATCATTCCTAAGCTCATAGAACTATTAATTAAACTCATAATCTTTCCCATTCCTACTTCTTTTCCAATTTTCGTCCCCAAAGCCATTGCTGCAGGAATAGATACAGCACTTCCAAATCCTTCTAGGATAATTACCAAAAAAAGAGAAAGAAAATTCCAAGTAAATGGTATAAAGAAAAGAGGAACAACAGAAATAAAAGAGCCAATAATAATTAGAATAATTTCATCACGAACATCTGAAAGTTTTCCAAAAAATCTCTGAAACACAGCAGTTGTAAAAATATTAGCAGACACAATTAAACCTATCTGATATGGAACTATACCTATTTTTACCGCAAAAATAGGCAAAAAAGCCATTAACCCTCCTCTTCCTAAAGACACAACTAAACGAAATATTAAAATTCCCTTAATAAGCTTATTTTTCAGTAATTCCTTATAAGAGATCTCTCTTATTTTGTGAGAAATATCACTAAGTTTTTCATTCTCAGGAAGAAAAAAAAGAGAAATAAGAAAAGCAATAAATGTTAAAACAGCAAGTGTGTAGAAAACATAATTCATTCCCAAAGAATCATAAATAATTCCTCCTAAAAAAGGACCCGCTCCCATTCCCGCAAAGAGAGAGATATTAAAAGTTCCCATATAAATTCCTTCCCTCCCCTTCTGAGAAATATCTCCAACAAAGGCCATTGCAATTGGTAAAACCATTGCAGAGCCTAGCCCATGAATTAATCTTACAAAGGTAAGCAAATAAACATTTTTTGCGAAAATATACAAGAGAGAAACAATAAAATAAATAAAAAGACCTAAGGTTATAAATCTCTTTCTTCCTTTCTTATCCGATTCCCTACCTATAATAGGCATAAAAATTGCCCTTGACAAAGAAAAGGCAGAAAAAATAATTCCAAGCCACAATCCACTTATTCCTAAACTTTTAGCGAAAATAGGCATTAAAGGACTTATTACCCCCAAACCTAACATTGTCACAAACACCGTGACAAATAAAATACTAAATATTTCCTTGTGAGATTTAATCTTATCCATAAAATAAAAAACACTCTTTAGAGAGTGTGGACCTGGCCGGACTCGAACCGGCGACCTCCGCCTTGCAAAGGCGGCGCTCTACCAACTAAGCTACAGGCCCAATATAAAAAATAATAACAAATCCCGAGAGAAAATCAAATTTTTAAAAAAGAATCATCTTTAAAGCAATTAACAAAAGTGCTCCTCCAAATATTTTCTCTAAAATTTTGCTCGAAAAAAATGTAGCTAACTTCGCCCCTAAAAGCCCTCCAAAGAAAAACCCTATTGCAATAAAAACTGCCATCTTTAAATTGACATATCCATGCCTGTAATACACCCAAGCCGCTAATAAACCTATAGGAGGTATCATTAAAGCTAATGTAGTTCCCTGAGCTTGGTGTTGTGAAAGTCCAAATAAAAATATCAAGGCGGGAATAATTATTACTCCCCCACCTATTCCCAAAAGCCCGCTCAAAATCCCCGCGAAAATTCCTAATAAAGAATAAAAAATTATATTAATCATTGTTTAATTATATAGTTTAATTATATACTTCTAAAATAAAAATGGGTAGCCAAAGCTACCAAATAAAGAGTAAATTGCCAAATAAAAATGGTGGGCGTATCAGGATTCGAACCTGAGACCTCTGCGATGTGAACGCAGCGCTCTAACCAACTGAGCTATACGCCCACCATTTATTTTATAAAGGAATTTCCTTTATTTCAACTCAACCTTAGCACCAGCTGACTCTAATTTCTTCTTAATCTCTTCAGCTTCATCCTTCTTTACACTTTCCTTAATTACTTGAGGAGAACTCATAGCCGCATCAACTAAATCTTTAGCCTCCTTCAATCCTTTCTGAGTTATATCTCTAACAGCTTTAATAACTTCAATCTTTTTATCTCCTACTTGAGATAATACTACGTTGAATTCAGACTTTTCCTCTCCACCTCCTTCAGCTCCGCCTGAAGCTCCACCCCCTGCCGCTGGCATAGGAGCTGCCATCATCTGAGCTGAAACACCAAATTTCTTTTCTAAAACTTTCACTAACTCTGACAATTCCAAAACTGTTAATTTCTCTATACTTTCTACAATAGGTTTAAATTTATCAGGAATCTCTATCTCCTCAACCTCTTCCTCTTTTTTCTCCTCTTTCTTTTCTTCTTTATTATTTTCTTTTTTACCTTCCTCTTTATCCCCTTTACTCTCTTCTTGCTTTCCTTCTTTTTTTACTTCTTCCTCTTTTACTTCTTCTTTTTTCTCTTTTTCTTCCATAATTTTAGTAAATATTTAATTTTTTCACTTAATGACTTTGACCTTTTTTCGCTTTTGCTGATAACACTAAAATTAAATCTCTAATATTGCCCTCCAGAACATTAACAAGCGACTGTTTAGAGTAATTAAACAACCACAAAAGTTTCGCCACAAGTTCTTTTCTTGAGGGAATCATTGATAGCTCTACTACTTCCTGACTAGAGAGTACTTTTCCCTCAAAAAAACCTCCAATAATTTTCACCCCTTCTCTTTCTTTAGATATCTTATCCAGGACTTTTAAGACTCCCGGATCACCTGAAAACCCAAATAAAACAGCAAACTGATCCTTAATAGTAAAATAATCTTCTGGAATTTCTACTCCTTCTTTCTTAAGTGCAAGTTTAAAAAGCGTTTTCTTGGCAACCTTAACTAAAGAATTTTTTTCTTTTGCCTCGATTCTTAATTTATTAAAGTCATCCATCTTCAATCCTCGAAAAGTAAAAAATGCCATCAATTTCTGATCTTTTAGAAACCTCTCTAATTCTTTAATAACTTCCTCTTTTTGTTTTTTAGTTTTTGGCATCTAAATTCAATACTTATTTAGAAAACCTTTTAAATAAAAATTGCCTGCTGCTACAGACAAAAACTCTCTTGCCTCGACAGGTCTTATGGAAATTATTCCTGCCTGTTGTCTGTAGCAAATATATATCTATAATAACTATTCCTCTTCTGATGTCAATAGGTTCAAAATCTCTTGAGCGAATTCCTTTGCAGACCTCGGGCCATTAGCTGTAACTATATTCCCATCTCTAACCACATTCTCATCTACAAATTCTGCTCCATTCTCTCTCAAGATTTTAATTGCTGACTTATCTAAGGCACTATACCACACAGTTGATTTCCTTCCCTCTAAAACCCCCGCTTTTGCTAAAATTACTGGAGAGATACAAATTGCTCCAAGGACCTTATTTTCAGAAACAACTTCGTGGATTATCTCATAAGACTTATCATTATCTAAAGCTTTTAAACATCCCGAGCCTCCCGAAAAAACAACCGCATCAAAATCAGAAACATCCAGGTTATCTATTAAATCATCCACTTTCGCTTCTCCACCCTCAACTCCAATAGCTACGCCCCCTGAATTGCTGAACGTCTTTACCTGAACTCCAGACGCTAAGAAAACATTATGAGGAATAAAATATTCCTCATCCCTAAAATCACGGAAAGCTATTATTTGAGCTATTTTTTTATCTTTTAATTGCTCTTTCCCCATATTACCTATATTGATGAGTTCATTACCAGAACCTTTACTACCACCAAGAAAATGAAAATATAAAAAACTCCCTACCAAAACTAATATAATTATTAATAAAATAAGACCTTTTTTCATATTTATATCTATTTTAGATATTTAAATTTCGCTTTTTTATGCTCTTGAAAAGTTCTACTAAAGATTGTTTTTCCTTCTGGGGTAGAAAGATAATACCAATATTCGCTACTTCTAGGATATAAAGCTGCCTTTATACTGTCAATGCCAGGATTGCAAATTGGAGTTGGGGGCAATCCCTTATATCTATATGTGTTATAAGGCGAATCCGTCTGGAGATCTTCAGCGTAAAATTTAGTTGTTTTCTTGCCTGTAATATAAGAAATTGTGGCATCAACCTGAAGAGCAATTCCATTGTCTAATCTCTTCCATAAGATACCAGAGACAACTCTTTTATCATCGTAACTTCTAACCTCTTTTTCTAAGAGGGAGGCTATTTTTAAAATATCATAAAAAGATCTCTTTTGCGTCTTAATATCTTTCAAAATATTACCACTAATCTTTCTTGAAAAATTAGAAACCATCTTTTTCACAACATCATCAGCATTTTCTCTTTTCTCAAGGTAATAAGTATCAGGAAAAAGAAAACCCTCTAAAGAATCTATTTTCTCATTTTGCAAAAGAGATGTTAATTGAGGATAGTCAGAAAGAATTTCTTCTGGGTTATCTCTAACAACCTTCTCGAATTCAGAAGATTTACAAATTTTCTCTTTCTCTAATTTTTCTGCCATTTTTTCTGATGCCCAACCTTCAGGAAAAGTTATTCTCTCTTTTTCTGTTTCTCCAGAAATAATCTTCTCTGCCACTTGAGAAATTGTCATCCGAGAAAGAAAAACATAAAATCCACTCTTCAAATCCTTATCCTTTCTTAACAACTTAACATAAAGAGAAAAAAGAAAGGGATTATTTATAACTCTTTCTTCTGATAAATTTCTAGCAATTTCTTTTAAGCTTTCGCCTTTCTTCACTTCTATCTCTGTTGACTTTGTATTATTTCCTTTAAAATAAAAAAACTCAGCTCCCAATAGAAAGGAGACTGCTAGTATAATAGTAGTAAGTGTAAATAAAACTAATTTTAACTTTTTATTTTCCATTCTGAATAAGAGGGACAAATACAAAGCCCGGATATTCTTCTCTCTCGAATTTGCCTCCTTTAAACTTAAATATTCTCCAGATAGAGTAATTAATAGGAGTAACAATTATTCCTCCTTCTCTAAGTTGCTCCTTCCAAGCATCAGGGACATCTTCTCTCAAAGCAGCTGAACAAAGAATTCTATCAAAAGGAGCTTCTTTTTTATAACCTAAGTACCCATTGGTATTAAAGAATTTTACTCTCTTTGACCTTACAAAATTATATTTTGAAACATTTCTTTCACCAAACTCTTTTAACTCAGAAACTATCTCAAGAGCAATCACTTTCCCTTCGTTACCTACTATTTCTCCTAAAAGAGCACTTGTCCATCCAGAGCCAGATCCTATATCCAGAATTTTTTGCCCTTCCTTAGGTTGCAAAAGTTCTAACATTATAGCTACTGTTAAAGGTTGAGAAATTGTCTGCCCATATCCTATTGGAAAAGCCTCATTAATCTCAGCTAGATGTTTTATAGATTCTGGCATAAAATCTTCTCTTTTTATTTTTAAAAACGCCTCTATAATCTTAGGCGTCTTTAAATAACCATTTTTAACCAGTGAATCTACTAATTTCATTAAGCTCTAAAAAGTTTTATCCCCAATTGAGCAAATTGCCCCCCTCCAAATACAAAGATGGCTGCAATAATTGACCAAGCTACAAGGTTTAAGAGCTGGTTGATGTCTTCTGCTGGAAAGAACTTGGAAAGTTCTCTCCCTATAATATTTTGCATTTTATCTTCTACATCTTTTTCTGATAGCTCATTAAGATTGTTATTTAAAGCGTTAACTGATTCATTTTCATAATTAGTTTCCCCTGCTTTTTCCTCAAAGAAGTGAGGAACCTCTCTTTTTCCTTCAACGATTTGCCACGACACAAACATAGGATAGCTTATTATAAAAATGCCGAGAATTAAAAGTAAAATCCCAAGAATTATTTTTAATTTCCCCATATTATTCTTTTCAAGAATAATTCTGATGAGACCTTTAAATTAAAAAAGATGGAATGGCTAATACTATAAATCGAAGGTTGTATCTCACCCAGCGTACTGGGATAAAGTTGGTATAAAAATATTAACCCTATAATAAAAAATATTATTACTACAATAGCATCTACCCACTTCATATTATATTATTTTAATCTTATTCGTAAAAAGAATAAAGAAACTCAATAAGTAGTAATAATTTCTACCAAATAGATTTCTTTAAATATGAATTATATTTTACCATTTAATAGATGTACCAACTTTTTCCCCAAGAAGTGCCTTCTCTAGGTTTCCTTTTTTAGTCTGTGATATTATTCTCACATCATAACCTAATCTTGCCAACTTAAAAGCCTCTATTACCTTATGATACATCCCCCCAGTAACATCTATATCTTCTGACTCAGTGATAAACTTTCTTAACTTACGCCAGTTTTTTCTATTTAACTCTTTAAGAAATAACTTTCTCCCTCCTTTTTTTATATAGATACCATCTTCTTTTGTCCCAAAAATAATTTTTTTTGGTTTTAGTTTTTTCGCTAAAGAAGATAAAATTTTCTCTGTTGAGATAATTGTACACCCTTTTTCCAAATCAAGAACGGCATCCCCATAAACAACAGGTATCATTCCTTTCTCTAAAATCATTTTTATAATCTCGATGCTAAAACTCTTTATTTTTCCTCTTTTAGAAAAGATAAAAGCCGATGGCTGAATGGTAAAAACGGGTAACTTCTTCTTGAGAAAAGTTTCTATTAAAATATTGTTTAACCTTGCTGCATCGTAATGAACAATACTCAATCCAAAAAAATCCCTTTTATTTTTGCAACCTTCAATTGTTTTATAAATCTTGGCAGAAGAATGAGGGAAAGACCCCCCACCATGCCCCACAATAATATCTACTTTAGATCTACCCCAAACTCTCTTTATCTCCATTGCTAACCTTTCAATAGTTTTCTTCTTAGCTTTATAGGGAATCTTTTTTTCTGTGATAACCGACCCACCGATTTTTATAAGAAAAAGATCAAGCTTCATATTTACGAATTAAAAAGTGTTTTTTGATAAAACCCTTTTGATAACTCTGAAATTTTTTTCCTCCCCTTTCTGGTTAAAGAAAAAAGTTTTTTTGAATTTTTAATCAAAAACCCATTTTCTCTCAATCTTCTCAGCGGCCTGTCTATCTTTCTAGCATCCGGCCATTTTCTTATTGACTCAAAGGCAATAATTTTAGGAAAAAGATGAAAACACTCTTTGAGAATATTTTCAAAATTACACCTTTCCCCCCTCTGCTCCAGAGAATAGATAGAAATTAAAATAAGATCAGGCAAAGGAATTTTTTTACAGATAACCCATTTTGAGAAATTATTTTTTTTCTTTTGGGATCCCATTTCTTAATAATAGCTCAAAAATACTAACTCTTCAATAAAATAAAACCTAAGGTTTTTGCCTTAGACTTCACAAGAAAACAGGACACTATTTTTATAAAAATGTAATCACAGTTTTTTAAAAAGCAGGGGCGGCAGGACTCGAACCTGCAGGACCGGTTTTGGAGACCGGCCGTTTACCAGTTAACGGACGCCCCTTTATCTTTTTACTTCCTTGTGC
Organism: uncultured Candidatus Saccharibacteria bacterium; assembly: GCA_964560945.1. Classification (GTDB taxonomy): domain Bacteria; phylum Patescibacteriota; class Minisyncoccia; order Minisyncoccales; family CAZLLZ01; genus CAZLLZ01. The sequence goes on from CAZLLZ010000001.1 coordinate 17,961, forward strand.
AATGTATGCTTTTGACACCACTTGCAAAACTTCTTTAACTGTAACTTTTTTTCTTTAGCCCCCTTAGATTTTGGAATATAATAATTAATACGCCCGCATTCCGTACATTGTAATTTCACGAATGGTTTCTTTTTTTTCTTTGCCATATTTTACTAATTTATTATTAATTGCAATGTCTTGAGCCGATGGGGAGAATCGAACTCCCGACCTCCATCTTACCAAGATGGCGTTCTACCACTAAACTACATCGGCCCTTTTTAAATTCTTTCCCGTGGGCAGGGAGGGATTCGAACCCCCGAAGGCCAGAGGCCGCCAGTTTTACAGACTGGTGCGTTTGTCCACTCCGCCACCTACCCAATTGTCATTTATTTTAACAAAAACAAAAGAACTATTCAATAATCCTCGAATGTTTTTTTCTCCATTCCTTAATTCTTTTATGATCTCCCGAAATAAGCACCTTAGGAACTTTCCATCTCACCTTTTTTTGAGGTTCAAAAACAGCAGGCCTTGTATAAAAGGGATACTCGATATAATGCCTTTTAGGGTAAGGAATTCTTTCTTTCAAAAGCTCTCTTTTGCCTAATACTCCTGGAATTAGGCGGGACACGGCCTCAACCACCACTAAAGAAGCTATTTCTCCTCCCATAAGTACATAGTCTCCTATAGAAATTAAATCTGTAGCTATATATTTAGCCACTCTTTCATCTACCCCTTCATATCTTCCACAAATAAAAACCAATTGTTTGTATTTACTTAAATTATAGGCCACTCTTTGATTAAATTTCTTCCCTCGAGGAGTAAAAAGGATAACTTTTGATTTCTTCGTTCTTTTTATTTTCTTTACTGCTCTATAAATCGGTTCTACTTTCATTACCATTCCTAATCCTCCTCCATAAGGCTTATCATCTATCGTTCCTCTTTTATCAGAAGCAAAATCTCGAAGATTCCAGATATTCACTCTAATAATTTTTTTATTAATAGCACGGGCAATAAGAGATTCTTTCAAATAAGAATCAAAAATATGAGGAAAGATAGTTACAATATCAAACTTTATCATAATAAAAAGGAAACGGTGTCATATTCCATACACCGTTCCTTGTTTAGCAATTATTATTTTCTTATACCTTGAGATCTTCCAACTTACTTTCCTTACCTCCTCTTCTTCCAGCAGGCTCTTCTATCTTTAGATTTACTCTAGCGTGATTTTTCAAGCCAACAATTCTAACAAGACTTCTAATTGCTCTTATGGTTGACCCTTGCTTACCAATAATCTGTCCCATATCTTCTGGGTTTACCTTGAGAGTTAAAAGAACCCCCATCTCGTCTACTTTCCTATCAATTTTCACATCATCTGGATGGTCAACAAGAGATTTAATAATAAACTCAAGGAAATCTTCGTCTTTTATTTCTGCCATTTTTCTATCTCTATTCTTTTTACGACCTTTTACTTAATCGATTCTCTCTTTCAACAATTCTAGAGAATCGTGTTATCTTTAAAGTACTATCAACAGCCTTATTTTATACTTTTGAAAAGATTATGTCAATAGTTATTATTGCCCTCCTTCTTTTTGGAAATCATCCTTTTTATCCTCTTGTTTCATTTCTTGCCCTCCTCCTTTATTCTGAATACTTTCTTCTCTTTCTTTACTAATCTCTTTCTTAGTTTCTTCTCCTTGATCACTCATGTTTTCCTTTTCACTTTCCCTTATCTCTTCTGAAGTTTCTTCCTTTATTTCTTCCTTCTTTTCTTCTTTCTTTTCTTCTTTCACCTCACTTGTAGACGCCTTCTTCTCTTGAGTAGAATTTTCCCCCTGACCATCGGCTTTCTCTTTTTTAGGTCTCTTATGAACTGATATTTTCTTGCCCTTTATCACACCTTCTTTAATCAAAAGATTAAAAACTACGTCTGAAGGTTGAGCTCCGTTATTCAACCAATATCTTACCCTTTCCCTATCTATTTTTCTCTCTTTTGTAATAGGATTATAAAATCCTATCTTCTCCACAAACCTTCCTGATTGAGGAGGTCTATTTTTTTCCACAACCACAATAAAAAAGAATGGTTGATTTCTTTTCCCTCTCCTTAAAAATCTTATTTTCAACATATTTTTACCACCTTTTTATTTGTATTGCTTTTTTAGCAGCCTCTTCTTCAGCCTCTTGCTTAGAAGAGCCTTCACCTTTAGCAACTAATTCATCATTAAGATAAATACCTACTAAGAAATGTTTTGCGTGGTCTGGCCCCCACTCTTCCAGAACTTTATATGTAGGTGTTATCTTTACCCTTTCTTGGGCCTCTTCTTGAAAACGAGACTTGGCATCTTTCAACTTTCCGTCCCTCAAAATTTCTTCTACTTTCGGAAAAAGATATTCTCTTAAAAAATCTTTGCATTTCTCTATCCCTTTGTCTAAGTATAAAGCTCCTATAAAAGCTTCAAAAGTGTCTGCCAAAATATACCTTCTCCCTTTTCCTGTGTCTTTTTCTTCTCCTTTAGACAGAAGAAGAAAATTATCAAAATCTAACTCTTTAGCAACTTCATAAAGCATATTTGCATTTACTAAAGCTGCTCTTAAATTGGTAAGCTCTCCCTCTCTTTTATCAGGAAATTTTAAAAAAAGATACTCCGTAATAATTAATTCCAATACTGCATCTCCCAAAAATTCTAACCGCTCATTATTATCTAGCCTAAAATCACGATTTTCGTTAAGAAAAGATCTATGACAAAAAGCTGTAATTAATAAATCCTTACTTTTAAAATTAATATTTAATTTTTTTTCCAGAAGAGAGAAATCCTTCATTTTTCTTTTTCCTCTTTACTATTCTCTTTTTCTTTAGAAAAATCTCTAAATTCTTTAATCTGATTAAAAACTGTTCCTAAAATCCCATTTACAAATTTCCCTGAACTCTCACCTCCAAAACTTTTCGCTAATTCTATAGCCTCATTAATGGCTACCTTGGGAGGAACTTCTTTCTGATTAGCATAAAGTAATTCGTATAAAGCTAATCTTAAAATATTTCTTTCGACAATATTAATTTGGTCTAATGGCCATTGCGGAGCAGCAATAGTAATTATTTTATCAAGATAAGAAATATGCTGTAGAATCCCCTTCACTAATTTTCTAATGAAATCTTTATCTTCAATATCAGGACCAAACTCTTCTATGTTAGACTCCAAAATACCTTGAATGTCTCTTTTTTTATCATAAAAATCCCATTCATACAGACTTTGCATTGCTATTGCTCTGGAAAGATGTCTAGAACCCATTTTATCTTTATTTTTTCTTTGAAAGCTCCTCTAATGAGAGATCTTTTGTCGGCGTTAACTCTTTTTCTTTTCTTTTTCTTTGTCTTTTAGTTAAACCCTTAAACACATCAATTATCTCTTCTCCCTTATAATAACCACAATAAGGACAAACTGTATGAGGAGGAATTAATCTTCCACATTTTGGACAACGAATAAGATTAGGTGCTTTTAAAAAAATATGCACCCTTCGTCTGTCTCTTTTAGAACTAGTTGTTCTTTTCTTTGGAACCGCCATAATTATCTACCAATTTACCAAACTCCATAAAAAAAAGCAAGAATGTTGACAGAATAAAAGATATATCTTAAAAAATCAATGAGGTAAGAAAATGGTTTTTATAGAAGCAAGCGGATTGAAGAATTTCAAAGAGTGGATATCAGAAATAACAGAGGACATAAGAAATAAAAGATTTGAAATAATCATAACACGAGATAATGAAATCTTTATTATATCTAAGGTGACCACATCCGGACTTATAAAACCTTTTATCACTGGACTTTCAGACCAAGAAATTGAAGAAATGAAAAAATGGATCAAAGATAGAGGGATAGGTTTTAGAGAATGTAAGCATATTTTCCTTGACGACAGAGAAGATCCTAGAAAAGTAAGAAAAGAAAAATAAAACAGTTCCTTCAAAAAAGGTTTATTGAGCCCCGAGAGGCTCTTTTATTTTACCCCATTAAAAGTTATTCTATGAATCTTGGAGGGACCATACTTCTTTATCATTTTTCTGTGATATTTTGTGGGATAACCTTTATGCTTTTCGAAGCCATATTGAGGAAATAACCTATGATATCTTACCATCATTCTATCTCTCTTTACCTTAGCAATAATAGAAGCAGCCATAATAGAAAATACTATTTCATCACCTTTTATGATAGATTTTTGCACCCTGCTTATATTAATTCTAAAATTCCCATCTATTAATAAGAAATCTGCTTTATCCCCTATTTTTCTCTCCAGACCTTTCAAAGCTCTTATCATTGCTAACTTAGTTGCCTCTAAGATATTTATCCTATCAATAATGTCTCTTGAAACTCTCGACCAAGAAAAAACAATTGACTTTGAAAAATAAATCTTCCTAAAAATTATTTCTCTTTTCTTCTGAGAAAGTTTTTTAGAATCTTTTATTTCACTTAAAATTTCCCTCAACAGTTTATCTTTTGATCTATATTTTAGAAGAACGGCTGCTGCAACTACCGGCCCTGCCAAAGGTCCCCTCCCTGCCTCATCTAATCCGATTACAATCTTCTTTCCTCTCCTCCATAATCTCCTTTCTTCTTTTAGTAAATCCATATTTTATCCTAACATAATTTAAAAGCAGTCTTAAAATACAAAAACCACTTTTGACAAAATAAAAATTTCAAGTTAAAAATAAATATGACGCTCTTTAAAAAAGGAGAGTGGAAGAAAAAAAGAGACAAAAGAAAACAAGTAAAGGAATTAAAAAGACAAAGATTGGAAACTTTTAAAAAAAGAGTTGCTAACTGTAAAGTAGAAGATCTTAATAAATACATAGAAGGGATAGAAAATAATGGATTTTCTCAAAAAGAAATAAAGAAAATTCTTATTTTTCTTCTTTTGAAGAGAAAAGATTTAGACAACAAAACACTTGACAGAATTAAGGAAATAGGAAAGAAAAACAATATTACAAATGTAGAGTACCTTGTTTTTGAATATATATACCTTAAAGACCAAAAGCAATTATAGCTCATAATTTAGTCTCCCTTACGGGAGATATTTTAATTTGACTCCTACAAAAGTGATAAGTAGAATGATATAAACCTAAAGATAAATTATGAAATTTGCTCACCTCCATTGTCACTCACATTACTCTCTCCTAGATGGTCTACCCAAAATCGATGAGCTGGTAGATTATGCTAAAGAATTAAATCTTTATGCATTGGCTTTGACCGACCATGGTGTTTTATATGGAGCTGTAGAATTTTACAAAAAAGCAAAAGAAAAAGGATTGAAGCCAATTATTGGAGTAGAATTATATGTTGCTATAGATAAAATGACGCAAAGAAGACCAAATATTGATAATAAACGTTATCATATGGTTCTCTTGGCAAAAAATGAGAGAGGTTACCAAAACTTAGTAAAGTTAGTAACAAAAGCCCACTTGGAAGGATTCTACTACAAGCCTCGAATTGATGAAGACTTGTTATCTAAATATTCTGAAGGTCTGATTGGGTTCTCGGGATGTTTGCAAGGAAAAATTCCCAGATTAATTATTACAAATAAAATTGATGAAGCTAAAAAAACCGCCTTGAAATATAAAGAAATTTTCGGGAAAGATAACTTCTATTTAGAGATACAACCTCATCCTAATATAAAAGAACAATTAAAAGTTAATGAAACCCTAAAAGAGCTTTCTAAAGAATTGGACATCCCACTAGTAGCTACTGTCGATTCTCATTATCTAAAAAAATCTGACGCAAAAGCCCAAGACATCTTAATGCTTATTAATACAGGAGCTGATCCTAATGATTCTGAGAGATTAACAATGGTCGCCGATGATTTTTCTTTAAAATCCCCTCAAGAAATTGCAGAGTTTTTCAAAGATATCCCCGAAGCTATAGAAAACACAGTAAAAATTGCAGATAGTTGTAATTTTGAATTCAAGCTAGATGAAACAAAATTACCCAAATTTCCTCTTCCGAAAGGAAAAGATGACAATGAATATCTAAAAGAACTTTGTGAAAAAGGATTAAAAGAGAGATATAATAATAACCCCCCTCCTGAAGCAAGAAAGAGATTAGAATATGAACTCTCTGTAATAAAAAAAATGGGGTTCTCTTCGTACTTTCTGATTGTCCAAGATTTTGTAAGATGGGCAAAAGAAAATAAAATCGTCGTGGGACCTGGAAGAGGATCAGCCCCAGGATCTATCGTTTCCTATCTTACTGGAATTACAAATATAGATCCAATAAAATATAATCTTCTGTTTGAAAGATTTTTAAATCCCGGAAGAATTTCCTTTCCCGATATTGATATTGATTTTGCTGATACAAGAAGGGATGAAGTTATTGATTATTTAGCCCATAAATACGGAAGAGATAAGGTAGCTCAAATTATAACATTTGGAACAATGGCTGCTCGCGCCGTTGTGAGAGATGTGGGAA
>CAZLLZ010000002.1:0-20823 GCA_964560945.1 uncultured Candidatus Saccharibacteria bacterium
TAAAAACAAAGTCATATATTCTGTGCTATATCCTGGGCTTATATAGAATGAAAATAATTTTTTCCATTTTCTTGCAACGAAGCCTGTCTCTTCCCGAAGTTCTCTTTTTGCCCCTCTCAAAGGAGATTCTTTCAAATCAAGCTTACCTGCAGGAATTTCCCATATTTTCTTTTTAAAGGGGTGACGATATTGTTTAATGAGCATTACCCTTCCTCTCTTTGGGACAGGAATTATCGCTACTGTTTTTGGGTACCTTACAATATTCATCTCAATTTCTTTTCCTCTAGCCTTGAAATACTCTGATACAAGAGAAAAACCCTCTCCTCTAAAAATTATTTTTTTATTTTTCATCTTTTTTTATCTTCATTATTAACCAAAGATCTTTTTTACCTTTCATTTTCAAAAGGAGGTATCTCCCTTTATTTTTTTCCCCATCTAGCTCAAAGAGAATTCTATCTTTTTTTCTCTCTAAAAGTTCATATCTTCCCTTATCAAAAATTTTTACTGTTCCTGCCCCATAGCATCCAGGCGGTATCTCTCCTTCAAAATCAATATAGCTTACTGGATGATCTTCTGTTTGAACCGCTAATCTCTTTGTTTCTATTTTCTCTGGCAAACCTTTAGGAACCGCCCAAGATTTCAAAACCCCATCCATTTCTAGACGAAAATCAAAATGATGATGAGATGCCCAATGCTCTTGAATAACAAATCTATTTCCAGACTTCTGCAAACTCCTTCCTCTAGGCTCTGGGGTTTTATCAAAATTCCTTTTCTCCCAATATCTCCTTAGTGTCATAGAAACCTTTTTAGAACTTCAAAATCACTCCTTAAAACTTCTTTCATTGTTGGGTGGTAAGTAGCCACAGCTGGATGATAAAGAGGAATAACAGAGAGATCTCCAAAGAGACTTTTTATTTCAAATATCTTTCCGTGAATTTTAGAGATAGGTTCTAACCTATCTGAAAGTCCATATTTATCAAATACAAATTTCATAGAATATCTTCCCAAAGGACAAATGACTTTAGGGCTTATAATTTCTAATTGTCTCAACAAATAAGAAGAACAAACTTTTATTTCTTCTGGTAAGGGGTCTCTATTTTGAGGAGGACGACACTTTAAAAGATTTGTAATATAAACTTCCTCTCTTTTCAAATCAATAGATTCTAAGAGTTCATTTAATATCTTACCCGCTGCTCCACAAAATGGTTTTCCTTCTCTGTCTTCATTAAAACCCGGAGCTTCTCCAATAAACACGATTTTCGCTTTCAAATTACCTTCCCCAACTACCGGATTATTCCTTGTTCTAAATAAAGAACACTTCCGGCAAGACCTGATCTCTTTTTCAATCTCTCTTATTCTTTCTTCTCTTGTCATTTTATTTGAGACAAAGCCATTTGAGCTGCCTTAATAAGAGGGTAAGCTGTAGGAGAGGAAGTAAGAAACGGGTGCGTAGAAATTTGAAGAGTGTCAAAATTAGAAATATCCACTTCTTTTTGAATAGCAAGAGAAATAATATTAACCATTTCGCTCACTGCCTCCGGACCTGATACCTCCCCCCCTAAGAGAATACCGGATTTCCTTGAAAACAATAGTTTCAACTTTATCTTCTTGGCTCCTGGTAAAACTGCTGGATGATGATTTGCCACTTCTGCTTTCCCTATTATGTAATCGAATTTTTCTCTCTTTGCTGACTTCTCATTATATCCAGAAATTCCTATTGTTAAATCACCTACCTTCGTGGAAAAAGATCCCAAAGTCCCTTTATTTTCTCTCAGTAATCTCAACTCATAAAGGTTGGCTCCCGCGATTCTCGCTTCTGTACAGGCTGTAGAAGCTAGCATAACAGGAATACTCTTTCCGGTAAAGAAATCCTTTGTCTCAGCACAATCTCCAACAGCAAATATGTCCTTTATACTTGTTCTCATATATTCATCTACCCATATCCCACCATAATCACCTTTCTTGATCTCTGTTCCCTCTAAAAGATCAATATTTGGTTTAGCTCCAATAGAAAGAATTACCAAATCTGCTTTAATTTCTTTTCCATTTGAAAGCTTCACTTTCTCCGCTTGCTTCTTACCTAATATCTTTTCTACAACAACCCCTGTTAAGATATTTACTCCTCTTTGTTTTAAGATTTCTTCTCCTTCTACAGCAAACTCATCATCAAAACTTTTTGAAAGACAGTGCTCTGATTTCTCAACAATCGTTATGTTTTTATCTCCTTTTTGAGAAAGCTCATCTGAAATCTCTACTCCAATAAAACCGCCTCCTATAATCACAATATCCTTTGCCCTCAAAACCGCCTCCTTGAACTTCTTTAGATAACTAATATCTTTTTCTATTAACCAAACTCCTTCTTTCTCTATCCCTGAAATAGGAATAAGTGTGGGTTTAGACCCTGTAGCTAAAACTAATTTTTCGAATCCTATAGATTTTCCTTTAGAGAGTATCGCCTTCTTATTAGTCGTATCTATCTTTTTCACCCTATCTACTAATAGCTCTATTCCATTTTTCAGGAGGATTTCGTCTGGAATTATATCTTTTTCTACCTTTTCTAAACTATAGAAAATATAAGGAATAGCGCAGGGGATAAGAGAGTTTTCTTTCTCCCTTGCTAAAGTAATTTTTTTATCTGGATAATTAACTTTTGCTGTGAGAGCCGTTACAATTCCTGCTGGACCCCCACCTATTATAAAAATATCTGTTTTTTCCATAATCTTCTATTTTTTATTTTCGCTAACCTTTAAACTATATTTTAATATTTTACCTTGAGAATAAAGCTTTGCCAATTCAAAAGAATAGGGAATTTCTCTTTCTATTCCTATTCTATATTTTCTAGAAAGAGAGTATATTTTCTCTTTAGATCCAAGATTCGATTGGTTTATAACTATCCTTTGAGGAATTCTTAATTTTTCCCCAAGAGATAAAATTGTTTCCAGATCATGAGCCCCCATAGGAGTAGGTTCGGTCACTAAATACATCAAATCTGCCCCTATCAAAGCTTCTATAACTGGACAATGAATGCCCGCTGCGGTATCTATCAAAAGATAATCTGCTTTTATTTTCCGGGCAAAAGAGATAGCAAACTCTTTTGTTTTTTTAACTATGGGTCGAGTTTCCTCTACATTCTCTTCTGAACGGCCAGTTATTAACCAAAAATTTTCTTTCACTTTGCTCAAAAATATTTCTCCCGTCTTTCTCTTTACCGGCTTTATAGCTCCAAAAGGACAGATCTTCCAACAAAGACCACATCCCTGACAAAACTCCTCTAAAAATATTGGATATTCTCCGGGTTTTTGAAAAATAGCGTGGAAAGGACAATTCTGAGCACAAAGGCCACATTTTTTACATTTCTTTCTAATTAATTTAGGAAAGAACCTATAAATATTTCTTCTTGGTCTTTTAAACTTGATCCCTAAAAGAAGATAATCATTCGGACACTCTACATCACAATCTACTAAAACTACCCTCCTATTCTTTAAGAATAATTCTTTGGCAAATAAAACAGAGAAGGTAGACTTACCCGTCCCTCCTTTTCCTCCTGTAATAGCTATTTTTTTCATTTATCTTAAATATCTCATTGATTGAGATATTCTTTGGAGAGCAATGACAAAAGCAGACTCAGAAAGAGAAATATCTTTCTCTTGAGAAAACCTCCATATTTCTTCAAAAGAAGAAGCAATCTGTTTCTCTATTCCTCGAAAAGTATCTTCTTTTTCCCAAAGTAACCATTTATTGAACAAAGCCCACTCAAAATAAGAAGCAATCACCCCTCCAGAGTTTGCAAGAATATCTGGAACAACTATTTTCCCTGAGTCTCTAAGAATTTTCTCTGCCTCAGGTGTTATAGGTCCGTTAGCCATAGAAATAATATATTTTGCTTTAACTTTTGAAGCATTCTCTTTGGTTATAACATCTTCCACAGCTGCTGGAACAAGAACATCAACATCTAATTCTAACAATCCTTCATTTGAAATTTCTTGACCATCATCCCGATCACAAACAGAACCCCGGCAATAACATCCAGAAATCATCCCTTTTGATAATCTACACTCTTCAACCTTATGAGGCTCGAATCCTTCTGGAGAGTATATCCCTCCTGTTTTTTCAGAAAGAGCTACAATCTTATATCCTTTCTCAAAAGCAAATTTAGCAAAGTTTGAACCAACATTTCCAAACCCTTGGATAGCCACCGTTGTTTTTTGGGGGTTGAGACCAAACTTTTCTTTAATTTTTTCTAAAATAACAACCCCTCCATAACCTGTAGCCTCCACCCTTCCTTTTAAACCATAAATTTCTATTGGTTTTCCCGTAAATGAATTTGGAGTAAATTCTCCTCTAAGTTTTGAATATTCATCTACCATCCAGGCTATAATCTGAGAATTAGTATTTACATCAGGGGCTGGAATATCTTTAAAAGAACCGATGAAAGGAAAAATTTCTCTTACATAAGCTCGAGATAATTCTTCCAGCTCTCTTTTTGATAACTGCAAAGGATCAACTATTACCCCTCCTTTTGCACCCCCAAAAGGAAGGTCCACAAGAGCACACTTTAAAGACATCAACATTGATAAAGATTCTACTTCTCCTTTAGAAACATTTGAGCTAAAACGAATACCCCCCTTAAAAGGACCCAAAATATTATTGTGTTGAGAGCGAAAACCCTTAAAAACCTCAATTCTTCCATCATCCATTTTTACAGGAAATGAAAACTCAAGAACCCTTCTAGGCTCTAAAATCTCTTTAAGAAAATCTTCTTTCAGATTTAAAATAGAGGCTGCTTTTTTAATCTTTTCTTGCGTGAAAAGAAAAAAGTCTTTTCCAGACATCTTTATTTTTTATTTATTCTTTATTCTCCTCCTTGTAAAATAATATTCAATCTTTCCGCAAAAAACTCTTTTGGTTTTACTCCTATATATCTTTCAATAGGCATTCCATCTTTAAAAACTATCGTTGTAGGAATGCTCATTATTCCATAGAGATTAGCCGTATATTTGTTTTCGTCAACATTCATTTTCCCCACTTTTATCTTCCCTTCAAATTCTCTTGAAATTTCCTCAATAGTAGGCTCCATCATCAAACAAGGGCTACACCAAGGAGCCCAAAAATCTATCAAGACAGGAATTTTACTTTTTAGAACCTCCTCTTTAAAATTATCATCTGTTATAATAACTTCTGCCATTTTCTAAATTATATTTTTTCTTTAGTAGGCTTCTCTAAAACCTTTAAGTTACCTTCTATAAAATTTTTTATAGCCTCTTTAGCATGCTTGTCGTGAGAGGAATATATCTCTATCAAGTTGCTCCTTAAAAAATGGAGAGATATCATTCCTATCTCTCTTGTCAAAATAACTTCTACTTTTTTCCCAGCTACCCATTTTGAAACAGCTAAGCCTGCTCTAATTTCTTTTTCTAAAAATGGGTTTTTCTCTATTCTCCAATCAACTACTTTACCACCCTTAACATCTACTATCAAGAAATACTTTGACCTTCCAAAATGATCAGAGATTTCAGAATTTATACCTTTATTTTCCCTAACCGGGACAACTATTCTCTTCTCATTTGTTTTCCAGGGAAGAGGTATAACAATAAAGGAGTCTATCTCCTTTATTTTTTCTTTTACTTGACGTTCAATTTCTTCAGATATCTGGTTGGCTCTCTTTATATCTAAGTTCTCTCTAATTTTAGCATAAGCTTCCCCAAATATAAAGGGACCTGATTTTCTTAACCTTAATTTTTCAAAACCAGAGACCCCAGAAATCTTAGAAAGAATTTCTTTAATTTTATTCTCAATTTCCTTGCTAGGAGAGACATCCAATAATGAATAAATAGATTCTTTAGTTGAAAATATACCTATTTTTAGAACAAAGATCGAGATTAAAATCCCCATCAAGGGTTCTAAGAGAGGAATATTCTCTATTTTAGAAACCAACCCTATTAGAACAATAGAGGAAGAAAAAATATGCATTCTAGATTCTGTCCCATCCGAAATTAAGCTTTGAGAATTAATCTTTTTTCCTATCCTTACTTCATAAGTTCCAACAAGAAACATTACTAAAGCATCAAAGAAAGCTACCCCTACCGCTAACATCGGATAATTTAGTTCATAAGAAAGAAACAACTTTTCTATACCATCCTTTAAAATATCCAAGCCAGCAAAAATTATAAGAAAGGAAATGAAAAGAGAGCTAATGCTTTCTGCTTTATAAAATCCATAAGGAAATCTTTCTGTGGGTTTTTTTCGAGATATTCTTAAACCTACAAAAGCTAAAAATGTAGAAAGAGAATCTGCCCCGCTATGAACAGCATCAGCTAATAAAACCACGCTCCCCGAAAAAAAACCAACAATTGCTTTTAAGAAAGCAAAAATAACTGTTACCGTTCCTGCTAGTAAAGCTGTTCTTTCTCCTTTTTTAAGGGAAAGAGAATTATCCATTTTAAAACCAATTTCTTCTTCCAAAACCTCTCCCTTGACCCCTACCAAATCCTCCACCTCTTCCTAAACCTCTACCAAATCCCCCTCTAAAACCAACCGTCTGCATAGGAGCAGAAACAAGAGAAAGTTTCCCTTCTTTCCAAAGCTTAAAAGCTTCTTTCACTGAAACACCAATAGGAGCTAGAAAAATTTTTATACCTGAAGACTGTAAGACCTGAAAAGAATTTGGGCCAATATCTCTTGAGATTAGAACATCTGCTCCTCTATTCACCACTTCTTGGGCAGCTACTATTCCTGCCCCCCTGAAAGTCTCTACTCCTGGATTAGGAATAGTCTCTTCTATATCTCCTTTCTCATCTAAAAATATCAAAAAAGCTCCTCTTCCAAAACGAGGATCAATTATTGAGTCAATTGTAGAATTTGAAGAAACCACACAAATTTTTCTCATAGTTCCTTCATCTTAATCCTGAATAGAAATTATGTCAACAAATTTGATTTAAGAGAACTTTCGTGATATTTTAATAAATAACTTTGGAGGGTTGGCCGAATTGGCAAGGCGCCAGTTTCGAAAACTGGTGGGAGAAATCCCTTGCAGGTTCGAGTCCTGCACCCTCCGCAAAATGGCAAAAATAATTAAAAGATCACCAATTGTTGTGCTTTTAGGCCATGTAGATCATGGCAAGAGTTCTATTTTAGAAGCCATTAAAGATTTGAAAATCACAGAAAAAGAAGCAGGCGGGATAACTCAGCATATCGGAGCTTATGAAATAGAGCATGGGGGTAGAAAAATTACCTTCATCGATACACCTGGGCATGAAGCTTTCTCCAAAATGAGAGGTCGGGGAGCAAAAATTGCCGATATTGCTATTCTAGTTGTAGCCGCTGATGAGGGTGTAAAGGAACAGACAAGGGAAGCAATTAGATATATAAAGGAGTATCACCTTCCCTTAATTGTGGCTCTAAATAAAATGGATAAAATTGGAGCAGATCCCGAAAGAGTAAAAGATGAATTAGAAAAAGAGGGAATCAATTTAGAAAAAAGGGGGGGAGATGTTCCTGTTATTCAATTATCAGCGAAAACAAGAGAAGGAATAACTGACCTTTTAGATGTAATTGAAATTCTAGGAGAAATGATAAATCTGGAGACTAACATAGAGACTCTTATGGAAGGAGAAATTATCGAAACATTTCTCGATCCAAGAAGGGGGCCATTAGCTACCATTATTGTAAAAGAGGGCGTTTTAAAATTAGGAGATATAATTGCCTCTGAATCAGCTACGGGGAAAGTAAGAAATTTAGAAAACTTCAAAGGGGAAAAAGTCTCTAAGGCAGAGCCATCTACACCTGTATTAGTATTAGGATTTGACAACCTTCCTTTAACAGGAGAAAAAGTAAAGTCTTTCTCTTCTTCTGAAGAAGCTAAAATTTTTATCCAAAGAAAGAAAAAAGAATCCCTGATAAATAAAGAGTTAAAGGGAACAGGAGAAAAAGTATTAAATCTTATTATCAAAACCGATGTATTAGGATCTTTAGAGGCTATCGAAGACTCGTTATTAAAAATGAAAGTAGGAGAAGTTGGGCTTAGGATCATAAAAGGAGAAGTAGGTCCTATTACTGAAAATGATATCAAGCTCGCCGAGCAATTTAACGCTACCATCATCTCTTTTAAAACAAAAACACCTAAAAAAATAAAAGACACTGCCGCATTCAAAAAAATCCGCATTCTTGAATTCAATATCATTTATAAGCTCTTAGAAAAAATTGAAGAAGTATTAAAGAGAATAGCAGGGCCACAGGTAATAGAAGAAGTCTTAGGTAAGATAAAAGTTCTGGCTACTTTTGGAAAAATGAAAGGAAAACAAATCATTGGGGGAAGAGTGATAGAAGGAGAGATTAAAAAATTAAGAAAACTTAAGATATTTAGAGACCAAGAATTGTTAGGAGAAGGGAAAATATTTAACTTACAAAGGAATAAAAAAGATGTAGATTCGGTTGAGAAAGGTTATGAATGTGGACTATTAGTAGATTCTGAAACAGAGATAGAAAAGGGAGATATTTTAGAAGTTTTTGAAGAAAAAAAGTTGAAAAATTTTTAAAATAAAATAAATTAGAGGTAAGAACAATAGCATCGGCCAGGTGCCCGAGCAGCTAGGGGACGGTCTGCAAAACCGTTTTACAGGGGTGCAAATCCCCTCCTGGCCTCTAAAATAAGAAGGGCGGATGGCGGAATCGGTAGACGCAGCAGACTTAAAATCTGCTGAGGGAAACCTCGTGAGGGTTCGAGTCCCTCTCCGCCCACAAATTTATTGATTATTAATTAAAGATCTTTTAAACTAAAATATCTGCCGCGGTAGCTCAGTGGTAGAGCGCTTCTCTGAAAAAGAAGAGGTCGGTGGTTCGATTCCACTCCGCGGCACACATAGGCGGGAGTAGTTCAGTGGTAGAACGTCTCGTTGCCAACGAGAAGGTCGCGGGTTCAAGTCCCGTCTCCCGCTCAAATAAAAAAAGAGGGGGCAAAGCCCTCTTTTAATGTTTTTAATGTGCTACTCCTTCTTTCAGTTGATCCCAATATTTTCCGTTTATTGAACATCCAGGGTCCGGCCCTTTTAAATCTCCAAAATATCCATAAGCCCTTGCTCTGCAACCTCCACAAATCTCTCTGTAAGAACATTGCCCACACCCTTTGAATTCTTCTCTCTCTCGAATCTCTTTCAAGATTGGAGATTTTAGCCATATTTCTTTTAAGCTTTTTCTCTTCAAATTGCCAACGATTACAGGAATAAAGACACAAGGCTTTACATCTCCGTTAGGCTCCAAAGCCATATAAAGCCTTCCAGCCCCACATCCTCCAAGAAAAGGAGCTAAAGTTTTGGCTTTCCCTTTTAACATCTCTGCTGCTTTCTGATTTATAAAATGAGTTGCAACAACTGGTCCACCAAATCTCTCAAAGAAAGTTAAGGAAGTCACAGCGTATTGGGGAGCAGTAGAGAGAACATCCATTTTAAATTTTGGGTCAACAAGCTTCTGATAGAGAAAGTCTAACAATTCCTCTCTTTCTTCTGGACTTAAATCAGCCTCGATAATATCTTTTCCTCTCCCTGTAGGGATGAAGTTGAAATGTATAAATCTTCTCGGACGAATTTCTTTTTCTAAAAAATCTAGAAACTCAGGAATCTCTTTCAAGTTGTATTTTGTGACTGTAGTAGCTACTCCTACATCAAGCCCAGTATCAATAGCATTTTTTATCCCTTGAACTGCTCTTTTCCAAGCTCCTTCAATACCTCTAAATTCATCGTGAGTTTTCTCGAAACCATCTAAAGAAATTTCTACATATTCTACCCCTGCTTCCTTTAACTTTCTCGCTACCTCAGGAGTAATAAGTGTCCCATTTGAGGCAATACTAACATAGAAGTCATTATCTGTTGCATATTTTGCAATCTCAAAGAAATCCTTTCTCATCAATGGCTCTCCGCCTGAAAAAGCAATAGCTACCACTCCTTCCCTTTTAAACTCATCAATAATTCTCTTTGCCTCTTCTGTAGTTAACTCGTCGGGAGCAGGTTTAAAGCCTGCATTTTCGTAGCAGTGCTTGCATCTCAAATTACACATCTTTGTAAAGTTCCAAACAACCAAAAATGGAGCTGCGGTTGTTTGAGGGGTTTTAATTCCAAAATAGGCTATTCCTTCTAAGATGTTTACTATTCCTCTTCTAACAATCGGTTTTTTTAGAGATTCTTTTAGGGCTGACTCTTTAACGCCAAATACACGAGCAGATTCTCTAAGGGTTAAAGAAAGTAATTTTGCAATCCACCAGTTAACCTTAACATTTTCTCCAGCATATCTTTTTATAGCCCTTTCCAAATCTGTTACCCCTTCTTTATCTCTTCTCATCATCAGCTTTAAAAAAACTCGAGCTATCGGATTACCCAAATAAGTTCTTACTGTTTTAACTACTATTTCCACATCTGAGACTCTTTCTAATCCTTTCTCTGTTGTTACCATTTTCTCACCTTACCTAAAAATATAACAAAAAAAGCAAAAAGTAAAGATTGGTAAAAAAAGAAATATCTATCTTTTTTTATTGACATATTTCTTAAATCATCCTAACATACAAAAAATCTATTTTTATGCTATCTGAAGATAGTAAAAAGATAAAAATCAAAGAAATTATTTTCCTCATCGCAATATTGGGTACTTTTGGTATCTTTTTCCCTATTTACGGAGATAAAGAAACAACCCCTGAAGAGGCTTTTAACCCATCAAATTCAATATTTACCACATCTCAAGATACACTTATTGCATTTTCTAACCCATCAGAGCCTAGCATAAAGGTAATCAAGAGGGTTAAGATGATTATTACCGGATATTCTTCTTCTCCTGATGAAACAGATTCCACTCCTTTTATCACGGCTTCTGGAGAAAGGGTGAGAGTAGGAATTTGCGCTAATAATCTTCTACCCCTTCACACAAAAATTAGAATCCCTGAACTATTTGGTGATAGGATATTTACCATAAAAGATCGGATGAACTCTAACAAAAGCCCTTATCATATAGATATATGGTTTCCTACTAAAAAAGAGGCCTTAGAATTTGGTGCTAAATTTAGCTATGTTGAGATTCTTAGCATAAAATAGAAACTCCCGGAGAAATCTTTTTTTGTGGACCCGAGGGGACTTGAACCCCTAACCTCCTCAATGCCATTGAGGCGCTCTACCAATTGAGCCACGGGCCCATTCATTTAATCGTCTCAGAATATCTCTTTAATCGTAATCCTCCTTTCTAACTCTGCTTATTATTTTATACCATTTTTCTGACCAGTAAATATGCTTTTTGTAAAGTTTCCTATCCCAATAAATATCTTCAATCAAAATTCCCCCTAAAAATCCATATATCGAAAGAGGAACTAATTTATAATATCCTGACAACACAACCGAAATTATTGTTAACAATGAAAGAAACCAATGATGAAAATGGAGCCTAAAGTTCTTTATCTCCACTAACAGTGGTTTTAATTTTGTCTTCCCTTCAAACATCTTTTTTGTAAA
Source organism: uncultured Candidatus Saccharibacteria bacterium (assembly GCA_964560945.1). Taxonomy (GTDB): domain Bacteria; phylum Patescibacteriota; class Minisyncoccia; order Minisyncoccales; family CAZLLZ01; genus CAZLLZ01. The sequence continues at coordinate 11,484 of CAZLLZ010000002.1, forward strand.
ATGTTCTCCCAAATAATAACCGAAAATAGCTCCCAATGTCGCTGGCAGAGAAATTATAGCTGAGATTATTATTGCAGGAAATGTAACCTTTTTCATCCTCTTTTAAAATCTTGATATCTATAGCGCCCCCGCGAGGACTCGAACCTCGAACCTACTGCTTAGAAGGCAGTTGCTCTATCCATTTGAGCTACGGGGGCTAGCAAGAATAAAATAGCATAATATCTTCAAAAAATAAAGTGTCTAAGGAGAAAAAATATCTTTGATATTTTGATAATTTATAATCTTATATTCTTCCTCTCTCTTATTTAAAAGAGTTTTCAAGTTATTATAAGCTTTCTCGTTAAACTCCAAATTCTTACTGCCAAATGCATTAATATTTTCGTTTTTGGGTAAGAAATCATATCTGTAAAAAATAAAGAGCGAGACTGATAAAAATATTAAAACTAATAACCAGAAAAGCTGAAAACTCTTTTCTAGAATAAAATTATTTATTTTCCTGGCACTTAATTTCATTATGGTAATGAATAAACTGTGAAAATAATTTTTGTGTTTACATCTCCCTCCTTAGCTTCAGAGAATTCCTTTTTCTTCTCAATATCTTTTTGTGAAATCCTTTTTATGTTTAAGTTCTCAACTTTTACAAAATAAGGACCTTTTTCTAGCTTTGTTAAGAATCTATAAAGATTAGCATAAGGAGAAATAGCTGATACATTAAATACAAGATTTCCTTCTTTGTCCTGAAAACTGCTTTTTATCTCAAATAATATTCCTTCTTCATTCGCCAATTTTTCTAAAAAATCAATGAATGGAACTGGGTTTTCTTTAGAAACAAACATCTGTCTCATTTTTAAAATCTCAGGTAATTCCTTACTATACTTTCTCTTTATTCTCGAAACTTTCTCCTTATTAGCTCTAACACTCGCTATTTCCCTTCTCTGCTGTAAAAGACTCCCTGTGTTACTTTTTATATCACTAACCAGATAAAAAACACCTAAGCTCATCGAAATAACAGCAATCAAAAATCCTAATATCTCTCCTAAGTTATTTTTTCGAAGATTTATTTTTTTCATCGTCAATTTTTATATTAAGATGAAATTCAATATTCTTAGACTCAATCCAATTTGACGGAGGAAAGTCTAATAACGGAAACTCTTCTTCGAGAGATTTCTTAAAATCAAAAAGAGTAACCCTGTTATCTGCAACCCCTTTTATATAAAATGACTTCTCTAGCCCCTTCTTTTTCGTGGAAGACTCCTCTCCATTAAACTCTGTTAAATAAATACCTTCTGGTACTTTAGAGGAAATATCTTGAAGAAAATCTGTCATATAGAATTGCTTTTCCATTGTCCTCGATAAATTATTGATCAAAGAAAATGATTCTTTTATATTTTCTTCATTAAGTAGAACCTGAGTATTTTTTTCTCCTGCAAGAATAATCTTTTGAGACTCTACTTCTCCTCTTAAATTAAAATCAATAGCTAAAAGTGAAAGAAGAAAAATTAAAAGAGAGGAAACTACCATAAACTCAAAGAAAATTCTCTTTCTTTTCTTCTCAAGATTTTTAATAAAATCTTTATCTTTTTTGGGTAGTAAATTAATCATTTCTCTAGAAAATTTCTTTTAATAAGTCCTATAGCTGTGGTAAATGAAAGAGAATCTTCTTTAGAGATTGGGAAGTCTTTCTCCCAAACAGGAAAATTAATCCATGGGTTACCCTTCTTAACCTTCAAACCAACTTTCTGAGAAAGATAATTCTCTAACCCTTTAAGGTTTGACCCTCCCCCGCAAAGAATAATTTCCTGGATCCTTCTTTTTTCAGAACTCCCCCCTTCATATTTAGACACATGGGAAAGATAATATTCTTTATACTTTTCAATATCAGCTACAAGTTGTTGAAGGGTTGGTTCTAAAATAGTTATCAGTCCTTTTTCTTTAATTATCTTTTTCTCAAAAACTTTATCTCCCGTTTCTTCTTTTAATTTTATCTTCTCTATTGGAAGAAGCCCATATTTTTTCTTTAAATTCTCTGCCTCTTCTTTGGAAATTTTAAGAAATCTAGAAATTAAATCTGTGAAAGAAGAGGCAGAAACTAACGAGGTTGTAGTAAACTTTACACTATTTTGAGAATAAATAATAAAACTTGTTCTTGTCGCTCCAAAATCTACAATCAAAAGAGGAGGATACTTCTTCTTATTATCTAAAAGAGATCTCACAATTGATAAAGATTCCACTTCCGCTCCTCTTGGAATTAAACCTGCCCTTTTTACAACCTCTACATAAGGATCTGCTATCTTTTTGGGAATAGCTGCAATGAAAACGAATATATTTTTCCCATCTGGAGAATAATCTATTACATCAGCGTCTATATAAACCTCATCTAAAGAAAGAGGAATATAATTTTCTGCCTCTAAAAAAGCTGCCCTTTTTATATTCTCTCTACCTTCTATAAAGGGAAGTTTTATTACCCTTAAAAATGATTCTTCCTCCGGAAGAGAGAAAGCTACAAATTTCTTTTTTATCTTTAAAGATAATGTCGTTTCTTTAATAATCTCGGAGAGAACATTCTTCTTCTTAATCTCTCCTCTTTCAATAATTCCTGGTTCTATCTTTTTGTCTAATAAAGCTTTTAAAACTGGCCTTATTTTCTTAGAGAAAACGCCTTTTTCAAAATCAACATCTAAAAACTTTAGAGATAAATCTGAGAAATCTATAGCAAATGAATAAATTTTATCTTCTAATAATATCATTTTACTTCTTTCCAGCTTATTAACTGCATTTCTTCTGACGTCTTAGGAAGAAATGGGGGAGCATTTAAACTCTGATTAGGATCATATATATTTTCTCTCTTTTTATACCCTGAAGCAAGCCCTCCCCAGTTATTTGTCCACTGGGTTCCTACCCTTCCATTACTCACAACAGCTCCATACATCTCTAAATAATCTTTTATACAATAACTTGGATAATCCCAGCAGCTATAATAATTCCTCCCGAAATGACCTTTTTGGGCAATAACTGTTGCTGCTATTTCCATAGAATCTGGGGAGTTAGGAGCTATTAGAACATTGCGCTGACCTACTAAAAGTAATTCATTTGTTCCATCTTTTACCTTGTAAGTAATATCTCCCGGCAACCAAATATCTGTTTCCTCGTTTGGATCTTCTAAGTTAGCTGAAATTATTGTCATTCTTGCCCCAATCTCTCCCTCTATCCAAAGATTATCCTCGACAAAGACTAAACTGCAATCTCCAGGAAGTGAGTAATTTCCTAAGTAGCTTTTTCTCTTTATAGTAGACTCCTCCCAATGCCATCCACTCTCAAGATCATAGGCATAAATCTTGTTTGTAGAAGTCACTTTGTAAACATCAAGACTGTTCTGGTTAATATAAATATAATACCCTTTTACTCCCGACGGACCAAAATATAACCCTTGCCCTTGATTTTTAGTCAAATTTCTTACGTTTGCTAAATCAACAGTAATTCCATCAAAATCAAAAGGTGTAACCGGATACTTAAACAAGTCTGAATTTCCATTAGCTGTAGTGAAAACACCTGGGCACACACAGTTTGAACCTTCTAAATGACATCCGGCATCTGTAGGGCAGGTATCACAACCAAAAGAGGAAGTGCAAATCCATTCTGATTTTGCTGAACTTACAGTGGATTTGTTTTCTCCATCCATTCTAATCCCCTTATTAGAAAGATATGGCCCCTTTATTTCTCTGTCAGGACCTGCCCAGACATTTTCATTAAGAATATAAGCATAATCAGCTATAGTGGGATAAGCATAAAGAATACTCACTTTTCTCTTTAGGTGAGGAAAACGATCTGTCCAGCCTGTAGATGTTACCGTTATAGAAGAAATGTGACCACAATAATTTATCGAACTTATCTCTAAAGAAAAATGACCTTCAACATTTCCTTGAGAATCTTTATATTCATGTTGATAAGGACCACAAACTGTGCAAGGAGGGTTATTACAACACCAGCTCTGTCCATCTTGGATATCCTCAGGGAAATGCTGAAGATGCCATTTATAATAATTGATCCCTGCCTCAGCAATGTGAAAAGACTTTTCCCAAGACAACCTTTCCAAGGAGCTCCTTTGTATTTCTAGAATTAAACTTAAAAAGCCCCCTAATGTTATTAGAAAAACCGCACCCATTACCAAAACCCAAGTAATTATAACTGACTTCTGCTTCTGCATTATTGTTCTGATCTTAAATTTCTTAGCTGAACACAGGAATTAACCTCAAAATCATTTGGTGGTCTATTTGGGTCAACATTTACTATTATATCAAAGCACATAAAGCTTGTTGATTCTATCCTAGCAGACAGAGGAACTTCGTTCCCGCCCTTATCATAATAAGTAAAAATAGGTTTTCCTCTAACACTATTCATTATATTCCGAGAAACAGTATATGTTTTCTCATTGCTTGACAAATATTTAGGAGGCCAACCCGTAGGCTCTATTGTTCCTTTTCTAAGAATTGATTTTTCAGATTCAGGGCCCTTCTCTTTCCAATTTAAATGAAACTTCACCTTAAAAGAAATTCCATCGCATATATCATTTACCCTAGAGGAAGCTATTGCTGTAAAAGAAATATCTCCATCTGTAGCTAGGTTTGTAACATCAAAATTTGTAAGAGCTTGCCAGTCTCCTTTACACTGAGCACAATTTCTTCCACTACATAAAGTTCCTAATTCTTGGCCATCAGCATAAATATCAATTGTCTCATTAGTTTTGTTTAAATCTCCATCAACACTTACTTCTACATTTGCTGAATCTAACTCTCCTGAAAGGAAATTCGAAAACTCTACACTACAACTCCCCCCTCCATCCTGAGAACTCTGGCAAGTTTGCTCCTGATAAGACTCTACCCCTCCAGCTGGAGAAATAAAATACCTTACTCTTTCCACCTCTCCATCATTATCAATATCTGAGTAGAAAACAAATTCATTATCACCTGCTTCCTCAATAGAAAAACTGCCATCTTTACCATAGGTACATTCCCTCACCTCTCTCACCATTTCTTCAATCCCTTTTCTTGCTTCTAAAATAGCCTGAGACTGCTGAAAAGTATAAGTATTTACCTGATAAAGATGAACAGAAAAAGCTGAAACTGCCCCTATAGCTAAAAGAAAGATGAAAATAGCCACCACTGTTTCTATTAAAGTAAATAATTTCATATCTATTTTTAGTTACTATTGCGGTGATAAAATTAACGATATTTCTTCTGTGGAATCTCCAGAGATTGCAACTTGACCTGAATAACTCTGATAGCCATCTGCTGAAATATCTATGTTGTAGGTTTTACTCTCAAGGGGTGCGAAATAAACTTCACCATTTGAGTCTGTCTTCAATGTCTTATCATAATTATTACTATCATAAACCCTTACTAAGGCATCAAGAATAGGATCTGATGTATCTGAATCTTTAACAGTTACCAAAAGATTATTTTCTGCTTCAAAATATAAAGTTACTGTCTCTGAAGAGTCCGGAGATATGGGAACAGGCTGGGAAGGAAACGTCTCTACTAGCCTCATTCCTGTAGTATCTGTTTCTGAAAAATGATAGTTATCCCACTCTACAGAATTAAGGGTTAATGTACCATCACTTCCAGAAACAAGACCTTTATCATATTTATAAATTGGATCCTCGTCAGCATCCGTCCCCACTGTTTTTTCTCCCCACATCCTAAAACTCACATTATCTATTAAATAAGATTCTTTTGTGTAGTAGGAAACGCTCCATTGATAAAGAATTGGGGTTTGAGATGTATCTGTTGTGGACAAATTAGCTTTTAACCTAATCTGAGAATATTGCGTGGGATCGAGAGAGGATAAACTTACAGGACTTTGAGTAAAACCACTTTCGTTACCCGGTAAATCAACATCTGGAATTAAATCCCAAGAAGAACCATCAAAATATAGGACTTGATAAAAAATAGATGTATTTTGTTCCTGAAAACCAGAAAAAGAAAATTCTCCCCAAGAACTAATAACAGAAGGAACTATTGTTTGAGAAACAATATACCCTGAATCATAATAGGAGCTCTCATCTATCATCCCCAATCTCGCTTCCCCCTCACCGGACGAATTGTCTATTACTGTTTGAAATAAATCTGAAACCTTTGAGCTATCATCAAAGTCATCTAGAAATTCTTCTTTCCCCCTTGATGATCTCGTTTCTATAGAGACTGTACTTAATTTATCAATCGAGAAACTGTTTTTTGTTGTCTCTCCTTCAATAATAGTGATATTTGGTTTTTTCGGACTGCTAATAATACAGGTGTTATATGTATCTCCTTCTTTAAAAGTTTCCTCTTGGCTATATCCGTCCTTTGATACAGTTACCTTGTAATCTTCTCCTGACAAATCAGAAGCTGGTAAAACTATATAACAATTTTCTACTGAAGAGGTCTGACATTGTTTTTCTAAACCTGTATTGACATTCTTAACATCTACTGTAGCTCCATCAATAATCTGTCCAAGAGCATCAAAAACATTTGCCCAAAGTATTCCACCTGTCTCCTCACATTCCTCTAATTCGTTATCTGGAGATATTACTGTAGAAAGACTAACTTTTTCACTTGCTTTCGTTCCCCAAGAAACTATAACTGTAACTCTTTTGTAGTCATTAGGACAATTATCATCAGGAGAAGACAAGCCATCTACATCATCAGCCACATAATCAATATTTGTATTTACTGTAAAAGAAAATCCTCCCGACGCTTCTGCTTTTGTAGAAGGAATATCACCTGCTGGATATCCATTCTCTGTCCCTATATCACTATAAGGCATATTTCTTATAGCTTCTATTTCTTTTGTGCACAGATAAGTAGCAATGGTTCTCATTTTGGCCTGATTCATTGTCTTTATCATCAATTGATAACCTCCAATTATCCCTACAAAAATCAACATAAGAAGAAAAACTCCCACTAAAACATCTACCAAGGTGAATAACTTTTTTCTAAGATTTCTCATATTTTTACATAGCTCCCATTATTGAGTAAATTGGCTGAATAATAGAAACTGCGAAAAAACCTACAGCTCCTCCTATTATTAAAATAAGGATCGGTTCAATAATAGAGGAAAGATTTTTTGTTATTTCTTCTACCTCTCCCTCAAAAAACTCAGCTAATTTCTTTAACATTTTTGATGTTTCTCCCGTCTCTTCTCCTACTTTCAACATTTGAATAAAAACAAGAGGAAAGAGATTCATTTCCTTGTTTAAATCATCAAAAGCCATAGATGCCTTATCTCCTTTTTGGACCCTCTCTGCAACTCCTAGAACAACATCTCTAAAATAAAGATTATCTACAACACTAGCGGTAATTTTTAAAGAAAGGACTAAGGGCACCCCTGAGCTAATAAGCGCACTTAAGGTTCTAGCAGTATAAGCCGTGTTAACTTCTCTTATGATATTAGAAATAATAGGAATTTTTAGCATAACTTTATCAATAAACCTACTCCTTTTTTTCTTTTTCTTAAAAAGAAAAAAGGGGATAATTGGGATAGGCAAAAGGATCAAAAGATACCAATAATTTAAAAACAAATTCCCAATAGTAAAGACTAACCTGGTTGCAAAAGGTAGCTCTACCCCTAATGTTTCAAAGGTTCTTGACAGTTTAGGAACAACAAAAATAAGCATCAGTATCCCAATTCCTGCCATCGCGGCTAATATCACCATAGGATAGAGCATCGCTCCTTTAATTCTTGATCTTAGCTCATAATCTCTTTCCATATAAGTTGAAAGATTATCTAAAACTCCTTCAAGGTTACCTGTCTCCTCGCCGACCTTAATCATATTTACAAAAAGACCAGGGAAAATCTCAGGATAATAAGAAATTGCTTGAGAGAAATTTTCTCCCTTAATAATTTTTTCTCTTACCTCCTCTAAGGCTTTCTTGAGCCTCTTATTCTTCGTTTGGAGAGAAAGAGTAGATAAAGCTTTTGGAAGAGAAACTCCCGCTGATATCATTACTTGAAGATTCTTTGTAAAAAATAACTTCTCTTTAAGAGAGACTTTAAAGTGAAAATTAAAAGAAAAACCCTTTCTTTGAACTTCTTTATTCTCAGATGAAACCAAGATAAACCCTTTCTCTCGCAACAGACGAAAAAGCTCTCTTTCATCCCGAGCCTCCATCATTCCTTTTTTCTCCCTACTTCCATCTAATGATTTAGCTACGTAGGAAAAAACAGGCATTTTATTCTGTTGTTACTCTAAGAACTTCCTCAATAGAGGTAATTCCTTGCATAGCTTTTATCAATCCATCTTCTACCATTAATGTCATCCCTTCCTTCTGAGCTTCTTCCTGAATATGGTCTGCGTTCTCTTTTCTCAAAATCATTTCTTTTATTGCTTCACTCACTGACAAAACCTCAAAAATACCTATTCTACCTTTATACCCCTCTGGACATTCTTTTGACTGGGCAGGTTTATAAAAAGTAGCCTCTTTTATAGAACTCACTCCCTTTATTATCTTTCTTTCTTTTAAAACCTTATTTATCCTCTCTATATCAACATATTTTTCAAGACTTTTAATCTGCTCTGGCTTAAATTTATAGCGCGTTCTATTTGAGCATAGTTTTCTCACTAACCTTTGAGCTAAAATAACATTTAAGGTAGAAGCTATTAGGAAAGGTTCTGCCCCCATTTCAATTAACCGAGGAATAGCACCTGCTGCTGAATTTGTATGTAAAGTAGAAAGAACAAGATGTCCTGTTAAAGCTGCATTAATTGCTAAAGATGCTGTTTCTGAATCTCTTATTTCTCCAACCATAATAATATCTGGATCCTGTCTCAAAAGAGCCCTTAATCCTGAGGCAAAGGTCAATCCTATCTTAGGATTTACCTGAGTTTGATTTACTCTTGGCATCATATATTCTATAGGATCTTCTACAGTAGATATATTTACTTCTGGTGTATTCAAAATTTCCATCATTGAATAAAGAGTTGTCGTCTTACCAGATCCCGTTGGTCCAGTTACTAATATCATTCCCACGGGTTTTCTTAAACTTTGCTGAACCAGCTCCAAATCTCTTCCCCTTAAACCAAGACCCTCTAGCGTTAAAGCTCTAGCTGTTTCTGGAAGAAGCCTCATAACAATTTTTTCTCCGTAATAAACAGGCAAAATAGAAACCCTTATTGAATATTTGTAATCCCCTGTCTCAATTTTAAATCTTCCATCTTGAGGAAGTCTATGCTCATCTAGTTTCAAATTAGAAAGAACTTTTATCCTTGCCACAATCCCAGATTGGACATTTTTGGGAAGAGTCATAGCATCTCGTAAAACTCCATCAATGCATTAAGGACAACGGCAATAATGGCACTGGAACC
>CAZLLZ010000003.1:0-20459 GCA_964560945.1 uncultured Candidatus Saccharibacteria bacterium
TCTATACCTCACAACAACCTCCTTTTCCATTGGCTCTATATGAATATCAGAAGCTCTCTGTAAAATAGCATGTCTTAAAAGAGTATCTACAATCTTTATCACTGGAATTTCTTGGGCAGCTTTTTGAAGTTCCTCTTTTTCTTCTTTTTTGCCCTCCTTCACTACCTTAACCTGGGAAGACTCTTTTTTAATAATATCTCCAAACTCTACCGCCAAGGTTTTCTGATATTGCTTCAAAGCACTTTTTATACTTTTTTCAGTAGTCAACCGAGGTAAAATTCTTAAGTTAGCTTTCTTTTTTATAAATTCTATTGTCTGAAGATCTTCGGGATCTAACATAGCCACCTCTAGATCTCTTCCTTTTTTTCTAAAAGCAATAATATTATGGGATCGAGCAATGGGCTCTGGAATAATTTTTAAAACTTCTGGTGGAATTATTTCATTTTCTAAATTAACAAAAGGAATCCCTAAAATATAAGCTTTCAATTTTATTAAATCATCTTTAGAAATAAAATCTTTAGAAATTAAAAGATCATCCAATTTCTTCCCTTTTTCCTTGGACTCCTTAAGAAGTTTTTCAAATTCCTCCTCTTTTATAATCCCTGCATCTAAGAGGAAAGCTTCTAATTGACGGGGTTCGATTTTCATTTATCCAATCTGCCCCTTAATTTTTTCTAAAATGTCCTCCGGAGAATAATTTGCCTTTACTAAATATGTAGTCGCTCCTAGTTCCAAAGCTTTTTGTACATCCTCTGTCGTCTCAAGGTTCGTGAGAATAATAACCGGAATATTTTTTGTCTGATTATCTGCCTTTAATTCTTTCAAAACGTCCAGGCCATGTTTCTTAGGAAGAATAAGGTCCAATAATATCAAATCCGGATCTTCTCTTTTAGCCAAGTCCAATCCTGACTCCCCATCCAAAGCAGATACTATTTCATATCCCTCTTCTCTTAAAAACTCCCCCAGAGTTTTTTGAAACCTATATTCGTCTTCAATAAAAAGAATTTTTTTCATTTCTCTTTTATAGGTAATGTAAACCAAAATAACGAACCTTTATTCTCTTGGGAAGAAAAACCCACTCTCCCCCCAAGATTATTAATAATTAGTTTTGTAATATAAAGCCCTAACCCTGCTCCTGAAACATGAGCCAGCTTTGCGTTCTCTAAACGATAGAATTTCTGAAATATATACTTTTGATTTTTCTTTGGAATTCCCAAGCCAAAATCTTTCACTCCAATATACACCTCGTTCTGATTTTTTCTCTTCACTACAATCTCTATTTTCCCCTTCTCTTTTGAGTATTTTATTGCATTGTCAATCAAATTCTCAATAGCCATCCTTACTCTTTGCCTATCAGTAAAAATTCCCGGTATATCCTCTACCTTTAAATTGACTTTAATATTCCTTGCTGTAAAAACAGGATCAAAGCTATCTAAAACCCTTTTAACCAAATCAACTATTGATACCTCTTCTTTCCTGAAAAGAACTTTTCCTCTCTCCATCCTTGAGATCATTAAGAAATTCTCTACTAGTCTTTCCATTGATTTCGTATCACTACTTAGAAGATCTATATAAGAACGAAATTTATCATCTTGAACATTAACCTTTCCTGACCTTATAAGATCCAATGTCCATCTCATACTGGAAAGAGGCGTCCTTATTTGATGGGAAATAATGTTTATGAACTCCGTTTTCATTTTATTTATTTCTAAAAGCTCCTCAAAACTTCTGTCGATAAAATAAGAAAGGATAAAAAGAATCATTGTAATAATTATTACTAGAAGTGATACCAAGAGAGGATTAGAAATATATTTCAAACCCACAAAATATGTTAAAAAATCTGAAACAATGATTACTACCCCCATCAAAAAAAATATAAAAGAAGGGCACTTTTTTAAGCCAATTCCATATTCTATACATTGACGAAATGGATTAATTTTTTTCATTAAATCATTATAACAGAGATTTGAAATCTAAAAAAGAAAATGATATAAAAATAAACACGGGGTATGGTGTAACGGCAGCACGAGGCCTTTGGGAGGCTTTAGTCCCAGTTCAAATCTGGGTACCCCGATGCGGGATTAGTTGAGCGGTTCAACGTCACCCTTCCAAGGTGAAAAGACGGGTTCGACTCCCGTATCCCGCTCAAAGAAAAACCCCCGCTTAAGCGGGGGTTTTTCTTTTCTTATTTAACAGCTTCCTTCAATGACTTCCCAGCTTTGAACTTAGGAACCTTCATTGCTGGAATTCTAATCTTAGCCCCTGTTTTTGGATTAATTCCTGTCCTTGCTTTTCTTTTCGACACTCTAAATGTCCCAAAACCAGTTAAGACAATTTCTCTCCCTTTAGAAAGCTCTTTCTTAATCTCTTCCAAAATTGTATTTAAACAATCTGTTGCTTTAGTCTTAGGTAATCCTTCTTTTTGAGCTAACTTTTCTACTAATTCTTGTTTTGTCATATTTTTTATTTTTTTGACCTTTGCAACCTTTTACTAAATTATAGCAAAAATCTACTTATTTTGCATATTCTACAACTCTCGTCTCCCGAATAACCGTCACTTTTATCTCTCCAGGATATCTTAACTCTTTTTGAATTGAATCTACTATCTCCCTTGCCAATCTTTTTACTTTTAGATCATCTATCTCCTCTGGTTTTACAAAAACCCTTATCTCTCTCCCCGCTTGCAAAGCCCATGCTTTCTCTACACCCTTAAAAGAAAGAGCAATTTTCTCTAAACTTTCTAGTCTCTTTAAGTAATTCTCAACTGTATCTTTTCTTGCTCCTGGTCTTGCTGCTGAAATAGCATCTGCTACCTGAACTATAACTGCCTCTAAAGATTCCACCGGATAATCACCATGATGAGATTTCATTGCTTTTATAACATCGGGTTCTACGTTATATTTCTCAAGAATCTTTATCCCTATATCAACATGAGAACCTTCGACATTATGATCTAATGCTTTCCCTATATCATGAAGTAACCCTGCTTTTTTAGCCACCCAAACATCAGCTCCCAATTCCTCAGCTAAAGCTCCTGCTATTAAGGAAGTCTCTATAGAATGCAATAGAACATTCTGGCCATAGCTTACCCTAAAGCGAAGCCTTCCTAAAAGCTTTACTAATGCTGGATCTAAATCTAAAATTCCTGTTTCATACTCAGCCATTTCTCCTGCTTCTTTAATTTTTTTCTCAATTTCTTCTTGGGATTCTTTCACTACTTCTTCTATTCTTGCTGGCTGTATTCTTCCATCCTTCATCAATTTCTCAAGAGCTATTTTAGCCACCTCCCTTCTTACAGGATCAAAAGAAGAGATAACTAAAATACCTGGTGTATCATCTACTATTAGCTCTACACCTGTTTCTTTTTCAAATGTTCTAATGTTCCTACCCTCTTTACCAATAATCCTCCCCTTTAACTCATCTGAAGGAAGAGGAACTACTGTTGTGCTTATCTCTTGAGCTTGGGGCACAGCTATCCGTTGAATAACACTGGCTAATATCTCTTTTGCTTTTCTCTCGTATCTTTCCTCTCCTTCTTTCTCTAGTTTTTTTATTCTCTCTAATAAATCTGTCTGGTATTCTTTTTCAATTTTATCAAAAAGAATCTTTTTAGCTTCTTCCTTGTTCATCCTAGCTATTTTCTCAAGTTTCTGAGAAAGTTCCTTTTCCCTTTTATCAAGCTTTTCTTTTATTTTCTTTAATTCCTCTACCTCCTCATCAAACTTCCTTTCTTTCTCCTCTAAAAAAGTGGCTCTCTTATCAAGAGTTTTTTCTCTTTCTAAAAGAGTTTCTTCTCTTTTCAAAAGTGTTTTTTGCCTTTCTTCCTGCTCTCTTTGAGCAGTACGGATAATTTCTGCAGCTTTCTCTTTCGCCTGCTCAATAATTTCTTGAGAGTCTTTTTTAACTTTCTCTATCTTACTTCTCAGTTTCTCTTCTATTGACCCTACTTGTTTTCTAGCAATAGACTGCCTTGCAAAATACCCTAAAATTGCTCCCACGCCGAGAGAAAAAATTACAGCAAAAAGAATAATAAATTCTTCCATGTTTTTATCTTTATAGTTACTTTTATTTTATATTAGAGAGAGCTTTTAGGTTTTATGATACCGTCTATTATCCCGTAGTTTTTTGCCTCTTGAGCTGAAAGATAAAAATCTCTATCTGTATCCTTGACAATTTTTTTTAATGGCTGACCAGTATGTCTTGCAAGAATTTTACTCAGCTTGTCCTTTATTCTTACTATTTGACGAGCCGTTATTTCTATTTCCACAGCTGCTCCAGCTGCCCTTCCTGCCACCTGATGAAGCAATATTTCTGAATTAGGAAGAGCAAATCTTTTTCCCTTCTTCCCTGAAGCTAAAAGGGTAGCTGCCATAGAAGCCGCTAAACCAATACAAATCGTAGAAACATCAGGCTTTATATATTGCATAGTATCATAAATAGCTAAACCGGCTGTCACTGACCCACCTGGACTATTTATATAAAGCTGAATATCTTTTCGAGGATCCTTTGAGGAAAGAAAAAGAAGCTGGGCAATTATAGAATTAGCTAACGTATCTGTAATAGGTCCTGCAAGAAAAATAATCCTGTCCTTCAGGAGGCGGGAATAAATATCATAAGCTCTCTCTCCATATTGAGTTTTCTCAATGACTGTTGGAATCAGCTCCATCAGGGATTAATTTTAAGAGAAAACTAAAAACCTTTTGATTTCTAATTTCTTCTTTAGTATAGTTTCTCAATCTTTCTAAGTCAATTTCCCTTTTCACCTTATTTATATCAGGGTAACTTTTTAAAGTTTCGTTTACTTTCTCTTCTATTTCTTCGTCCGAAATAGTTATTTTCTCTAAACGAGCAATTTCTCTAATTGTTAACCATTTCTTTATATTCTCTTTAGCAATCTGGGAGAGATATTTTTGAAACTCCTCCTGGCTTTTATTAATTCTCTTGAGATACTCATCAAAAGAGATTTTCAGGTCTCTATCTATTGACTCCTTTATATTTCTTAAAACCCTCTCTTTCTCTAAATTAAGTAAAATTTCTGGAATATCTACCTCCACTTCTTTAGTAATGCTGCTAAGTAATCCTTCTACCAAAACTCTCTTTTCTTGCTCTTCTTTCTCTACCTTGATACCCTCTTTAATACTTTCTTTAAGAGATTTTAAATCCTGAAAATTCCCCAAACTTTTTGCAAATTCATCGGACAAGTTAGGTAATTTTGCCTCAAAAACTCCCTTTAGGGTAATATCCATATTTATTCTTTTCCCTGCCAAATTTTCCTTGAAATAATCTTGAGGGAAATTAATCTCTACTTTCTTTTTCTCTCCCTTCTCCATCTGTTTAATAGCATCTTCGAAGCCTTTTACAAACCCTCCTTTTCCTAAAATAAATCTATCTTGAAATAATCTTCCGCCTTCAATTTCCGGAGAAGAATATTCTACCTCTACCATATCTCCCTCTTTTGCTTCTCTTTCTATAGGAGTTAATTGGGCCCTAGACTTTCTTAGCCACTCCAATGTATCTTCTACCTCTTTCTCTGAAACACTTACTTTCTCTCTTTTTGCTTTTTTTGCTAATTCTCTATAGTCAGGAAGGTTTATTCGAGGAATGATAAAAAACTCTACCTCAAAAGAAAAAATCCCTCCTTCCTCAAGTCTCTTTATTCGAGCTAAAGGCTCTCCGATAGGCTCTAATTTCCTTTTTTTTACCTCTGAGTTATATACATCTTTAATAGCAATATCAGCTGCTTCATTTAATATTCCTTTTTCTCCTACTTTTTCTAATAAAATATTTTCCGGAACCTTTCCTCTCCGAAACCCCTCAATCTCAATCTTGTTCTTTAAATTCTCTTTAGCCTTCTTAAGATAGGGTTCGAATTCAGAAAAAGGAATATTCACTTCAAGGATAGCTCTAGATCCTTTTTTTAACGAAAGTGAAGAATTCATTATGATTTTACCTGATATCTTTCAATCGATTCTTTTATTACCTTTTCAGCATCCTCACTTGTTCCCCAACCTGTGATTTTTACAAATTTTCCTTCCTCAAGTTTCTTATAATCAGTAAAGAAAGCCTGAATCTCTTTTCTTATATGCTCATTCATATCATCAAGAGAGCTAACTCCTTTAAAATGAGGATCTACTTTGTCTAAGGGTACAGCTATTATTTTATTATCTTTTCCTTTCTCATCTTCCATAAAAAGAATTCCTATCGGTCTCGCTTTCACTACACAACCTGGAAAAACAGGATAGGTAAGTAAAAGAACAACATCTATAGGATCTTCATCTTCTGACAGCGTTTGAGGAATAAAACCATACCCAAAAGGAAAGAAAACAGGAGAAAAAATAACTCTGTCTAAAGAGAAATATCCTTCCTCCTTGTATTCATATTTGTTTCTCTCTCCTAAAGGATTTTCCACTACAACATTTATCTCTTTAGGAGGATTGTCTCCAGGAGTTAAATCTATATAGAGATTATTCATCTTTTTTTGTTTTAGATAACTTTTGATTATTTTTTTTCACCTTCTTATTCTCTTGAGCTTCTCTCTCGCTTTCATTATTTTTCTTTTCTTCTTCACTTTCCTCTTCTCTTAAATCTTTTTTCTCCGTCTCTTGATATTCAGACTGAGTTTTAACATCTATTTTCCATCCTGTAAGTTGAGAAGCTAGCCTAACGTTTTGTCCATCTTTTCCTATAGCCAGAGACAACTGATCATCAGGGACAATACAAAGGGCTACATTTTTAGGTAGAATTTTAACTTCTAAAACTTTAGCCGGTAAAAGCGCATTCGTAATAAACTTTTTCGGATCTTCGGACCACTCTATAACATCTATCTTCTCTCCTCCTAACTCATTAATAATTCCCATAACCCTTGTTCCTCTTTGTCCAACACAAGCCCCTATAGGATCTAACCCTTCTTTATTTGAAAAAACAGCGATTTTCGTTCGAAAACCAGGCTCCCTAGCAATTCTTTTTATTTCTACCTCCCCAGAAGCTATCTCAGGTACCTCTAATTCAAATAGCTTTGTTACCAACTTTGGATAAGCACGAGAGAGAAAAATAGCAGGACCTTTAGATGTTTTTTCCACTTTTAAGATATAAACTTTTAATCTCTGTTCTGATTTATAAAACTCTCCCGGGATTTGTTCACTTCTCGGAAGAATTCCTAGCGTTCTCCCTATATCTAAAAATACTTTATCTCTTTCTACCCTTTGGACTAAACCAGAAATCACCTCTCCCTCTTTTGACTTATACTCCTCATAAATTTCTTCTCTTTCAGCTTCTTTAATTTTCTGTAATATGACCTGCTTAGCTGTTTGGGCAGCAATTCTACCAAATTTATATTTACCCTCTAACTGAATTTTAAAATCATCTCCCGCTTTCAGATTAGGATCTATTTTTTTAGCTTCTTTCAGTAAAATATGTCTTTCTGGGTTAAAAACAATTTTATTCTCGTCGTCTTTATCCTCTTCCCTCATCTTCTTTTTTTCCTCTTCTGAAACCAGTTGATCCTCAGTCACCACTCTTTTAACTTGCCAAAATTGAACTGTCCCCTTGTCCAAATCAAGTTTAGCTACTATTTTCTGGCTCTTTTCGCCATACTCCTTTTTGTAAGCTGCCGCTATTGCTTGCTCTGCGATTTCTAAAACCTTCTCCCTTGGAAGTTCTCTTTCTTGGGCAAGTTGGCTTATAGCTAAAGTAAATGTTTTTAAATCCATGCTTTTAATAAAATTGTCCGTTTCACACGGACCTTATCTTAGTATAAGAAAAATCTATTTTTTGTCAATTTCCCTTCTATTCTTTTCCATCTCTTCTATTTTCTCCTTAAGCTCAATCATCTTCATTTCTCTTCCTATGGTTAAACGATAAAACTTATTTAACTCTTCAATTTTCTCTTCTAATTCTTTTGTTCTTTCTTTTACTCTTTTATCTAATTCTTTATTTAGCTTCTCCAATTCCTCTTTTTGTTGTTTTTCTCTTGAAATAGAGTTAAGCAGAATAATTCCTAAGATAACAAACATTAAAAAGAGAAGTACATCCCAAATAATTTCCCATCCTTGATGGAAAATAAAAATCTGAGAAAAAACCATTGCTCCCAAAAGAACTATAAATAACTCTACAAGAAGAACTCTCACACCAAACAGTTTTCCCCTCACCATTCCTATAGAAACCATAAGAAGCAAAAAAATTGCCGAATAGTCACCAAGCTGATAATACTTAAAAGTCCTCCTAAAGAGAGGAAGAGCAACGTTGAAAATGAGATTAAAAAGAGAAAAAAGGAATACACCTACTATAAAGTAGAAGAGTTTTATTCTTTCTTTCTTAGAAAGTTTTTTAAAATCGCTAAAAAGATTATAAAAAATCATCAGTGTATAAAGAATTAAGAAACCATAGAAGTAATTTACAAAGTCCGAGATCAAAGGATAATTTCCCCAGCTACCTTTTTTAACACCAATAATTCCTATGTTTGTAAGAAAAATAACAGAAGAGAAAAGAGTAGCTGTTAATATTAAAAAATACTTCAAAAAAATATTTTGCTTCTTCACTTTAGGGAAATAGAGTGTAAAAAGATAAACAAATATAAAGAAAAATCCTACAAAGAGAATATTAAGTTTACAAAAGAAGAATGAAATTTCTAGATTAGAAACGAAATTACACAAATACCCTGCTGTAATCCATCCAGTAATAGACAGGGAAGATAAAAGAAAATAAACTCCCGAGCGATTTCTATTTGAGAATAGTATTCTAAAACCCAGCCATAGAGAAAGCGAATCTATAATTAGCACAAAAACCTTATTTATTAGAATATATTGTTCCATGGAATAGAAATATTTTTTATATGTCTTAAGTGCCCACCTTTTACTCCCTCCTCTAAAGCCACAACATCAATGCGCCAGTTTACCAAAGATATTTTTCTTTCATTAAGATAAAAGAGTGCTGTATGCCATATCTTTTTTAACTTTTTCAGATTGACCCTCTCCTCTGGAGAAATACTTCCCTCCTTAAAAGAACTTTTTACCTCCACAAAAACAATCTCTTCTTTATCTTTTGCTATAATATCAATCTCTCCCACTAAGGGACCTTTCACTTGAGGAAAATAATTTCTCTCTAAAATCTTATATCCTTTTTCCCTTAAAAAATCAGCTACTATCTTTTCTCCTTTTTTCCCTTTGTCTCTCTTAGTTTTCAGCATTGTGGACCTAGAGGGAGTTGAACCCTCAACCTCCCCGATGCGAACGGGGCGCTCTCCCATTGAGCTACAGGCCCTTTGTCTCAAAATAAAACCTTATTGATTTTGAAAGACGAGTCATAATAAACACTGCTCCTACTTCCAGGGTAGTAGTATATAGTTCTGTCAATGTACTCAAAGGTTGTCCATTAGAAGAAACTCCAAAATGGTTCTTTGATAAAAAATTGATACAGGAAAGAGTAATAGCAAATACAATCCAAGCATAGAGAAACCACTCTCCTTTTCTTTCTTTCTCTTTTTCTCCCATCCATCTCAACATCTCTTTGTGCAGAGAATAAATAAGCAAAATTCCCACATAAAAAACATTCATTTGGCTTGGAGGGAAATTCCCTCTTGTAAAAAACTCCACCCCAATAGTGAGCATCAAAATTCCCGTTGTTATAGCAGAAATAACATACAGGTTTGCATTAACAACTCTTTCAATTTTTCTTATTTCCTTTATTTTATTAAGAGTAATTTTTTTCATCTTCTTTTCGGGCTGCTGGGACTTGAACCCAGTCTACATCCTCCCGAAGGATGCGTGCTTCCATTACACCACAGCCCGGTTAGTCAACCCAATATTTTTCTTTAGTCATTTGATCTTTTTTAATCTCTACTTTTCCTATCTTCTTTTTAGCCTCTAAGAATTTATTTTTCAAGTCACTATCTGACAATTTTCCCAGTTCTTTCATTCTATCTAAAAGATAACCCCTTTCATTTCGTTTTGGGTCATTTAGAACTTCTTCTAAAAGAATATTTAAAATCTGTCCTACTTTCGGGCCAGGCTTAATCCCAAGCCCTTCCACAATATCTTCTCCGTTGACTTTCAGCATCTTAACTGAAATTGGATCCTGGGAAATTTTATCCACCACGTAGAGAAAATGTCTCAACTTGTAGGGGAGAGCTTTTGGACACCCTGAACCTATTCTATCTGCCATTCTTAGCTGAACCAATTCTCTGATATTTTCTATCCCTACTTTTCTTATCAATCTTCTTACAGAAGCTTCTCCCACCTCCCCAACATTATAATAAAAAAGATGATATCTCACTAATTTTGTTATTTTCTCAATATCTTTCTTGGGAAATCTTAGTCTCTTTAATATTTTCCTCGTCATTTTAGCACCCACGACCTCATGGTTATAAAAAGTAGAATTAGGCCCTTCTCCTCTTTTCACCCGGGGTTTAGCAATATCATGAAATAAAGCTGCTATCCTTACATATTTACTAAATCCCTGTTGGGCAGCGTATCTTAAGGAAAGAAGAGAGTGAGTGTATACATCATAGATATGATGTTTATTCTGGGAAACTTTATACCCTTCTTCTAACTCAGGAATAATAAATTTTAATAAGCCCACCTTTCTCATTATCTCTATTCCCTCATCTGCTCGAGGGGACATAATAATCTTCAAAAATTCATCTCTTATTCTCTCCTTAGAAATAATCTGCAAAAGAGAGGCATTGTTTTCTATTGCCTCTCTTGTTTTCTCATCAATAATCCAACCCCTACCTAAAGTAATAGCAAATCTAACCGCTCTCATCATTCTTAAAGCATCTTCTGAAAGCCTCTTAAAAGGATCTCCTACCGCTCTTATAATCTTTCCTTCTAAGTCTTCTCTTCCATGAAACGGATCTATAATTTTAAGATTTAGATCAGATGCCATCGCATTAATCGTGAAGTCTCTCCTTGAAAGATCTTCTTCAATATTCTTCGCCCATCGAATCTTATCTGGATGCCTTTTATCAGAGTAACTTTCATCAACCCTATAAGTAGTGATTTCTACCTCTCTAAGTGTTGGATCTTTGGAATGAGTAAGAAAAGTAACTGTGCCAAATTTATTATCTTGAAAACTTTCAGGAAAAACTTCTTTTATCTCCTCAGGCTTTGCATTTGTCGCAATGTCCCAATCTTGAGGTTTTGCCCCCCTTAACAAATCTCTTACACAACCTCCTACCATAAAAGATTCATACCCTGATCTCTGGAGCTCTTTTATGACAAATTCTATTTCTTTGGGAATTTTCATTTTTTCTTTATTCTACAGAGAAAACTTGCCCTTTTCAATTCTTTTGCTAAAATCAAAAAAGCCCCTGTAGTTCAACGGATAGAACACTGGTCTTCGGAACCAGTGATGGGGGTTCGAATCCCTCCAGGGGCGTAAAAATCAAGACTTTTTCCTAGTCCTCTTCTTAGAAGACTTTATCTCCTCTTCAGAATTCTCTTCTATTTCCCTTACCTCTATTCTCTTTCTTTTCTCTCTTCTCAACTTCGGGATAATAATCTTCAGTATACCATTTTCTAACTCTGCCTTAACTTTTGACCCATCTACTGGAACAGGTAAAATAATCTCCCTTAAAAAAGAGCCCCAATAGCATTCCTGAATAAAATAGTTTCTCTTTTCCCTCTCTTCTAGTTTTTCTCTTTTTCCTTTTACGGTTAAAACATCATCCTCTAAAAAAACTTCTATATCATCTGGATTAACCCCCGCCATAGGAGATTCTAAAATAAGGTCTTTACTTGTCTCATAAAGATCAATAACGGGCTGCCCTTCAAGCCTTAGCCACTCCTTCTCATTCAATGTGTCTTTTTTATTTTTCTCTTCTGAAGAAAAAATGCTCATATTTTTATTCTGCACACTGCTGGTAACCTTTTTACTCTATGAAAAAGAAAGATAACAACAAAAAAAGAAACAAATAATATAAAAACAATTCCAAAAGGATCTCTCACGTACATTATATAAGAATCATATAAACTGTGCAACAAAACAGCTCCCAGAAAACCATATGTAAAAATTGTTTTCCTCTTCTGAAACAAATAAAAAGAAAATGCAAGCCCTATGCCTAAAATACCGGAAGCAAGAGCATGAAGTAAGTTAGCTGTAAGAAACCTAAAATAAGAGAGACCTATCATCCCTTCAATCCTAAAAGGGGTTAAAAAATGAAACATTGAAAGAATATTTTCTGTGGCTGCAAAACCCATTGCTGAAGTCACCATATAAATAGGAAGGTCTGTTGATTCATCAAAAACACTATTAAAAACAATAATCTTTTTTACTACAAGATATTTTCCATATTCTTCTATCAAAGGGGTAACTAAAATTATTGTTAGAACCTCGCTCATCTCAAAAGAGAAAAAATTCACAAATATATTAAAAGCTACCTCCACAATCAGTGCCAAAAAAGGAACCATCATCCCTAGCAGAAAAATTATCAGTATCTCTTTCTTGGGCTCTGGATGAACATCCTCTCTTAAAAAATAAAGAAGCCAAATTACACTTGGCAAAATTCCAAAAAACAAAAGAGAAATTATTGCCATCATACTTATATTCTTAAATTACCATCTGCAACCAATTTATCCAAACCAAAGGTTGCTTTTCTAATATTTAATAACCCCGCAAGTGCTACCTGCGCTCCATTATCTGTGGAAAATTCCTTTTGAGGAATTAACAAATTAAACTTGTAAAACCTTTCTTTTTCTATTGCTTGCCTAAATCTTCTCCTTAGTTCCCCATTAGCTGTTACACCTCCTCCCAATATTATTGTCTTTACTTTATATTCTTTTGCAGCCCTCAGAGCTTTCTTTAAAAGAACATCAATAATTGCTGACTGAACTTCTTTTGCCATCTCTTTTATATATTCATCCCTCTGAAATCTCTCTTTAGGAAAATTCTTTTTTACTTCGTAAATTACTGCCGTTTTTAGACCAGAAAAACTAAAGTCGTAATCTGAACTAAAAAAAAGTGGACGAGGAAGAGTAATATGAAAATGTTCACCTTTTGTCTCTTTGGCTTTCTTTTCTATTTCTGGCCCTCCGGGATAACCCAATCCTAAAACTCTTGCTACTTTATCTAAACATTCACCCGCTGCATCATCTCTCGTCTCTCCCAAGATAAAGTATTTCCTTATTTTCTTAACTAAAATTAATTGCGTGTGCCCCCCACTCACAACAAGAGATATAGCTGGAAAAAAGTTCTTCATTTTAGAAAAATGAATTTCCTTATTTAAAAAAGCACCAAAAATGTGAGCCTCAATATGATTTGCAGGAATTACTTTTACCTTCCCAAAAAAAGATAAGGCTTTTGCAAAATTTATCCCTGCCCAAAGACAAGGTTCTAATCCTGGACCTATGGTTACAGCAACAAAATTTACCCTTAGATTATTATATTTCTCTAAAAACTTTTTTGTGTTCCTTCTTAAGATTTTCTCTTTTAGAAAAACTTTATTTAAGAAATCCAACTCTTTGAGGGAAAATTCCTTTTTGATTTTTCTTCTTGAAAGTAATTTTTGTTTCAAAAGAGCCTTTTTTACTACAGGGACAAGATTTCTTTGATGCTCTCTTTTAGCTAACGACGGATAAACTCCTCCATATCTTCTGTGTATCTTCACCTGAGAAGAAATTATATTAGAAATAATTTTTAGCTTATCGCCTCTTTTCTCTAAAACAGCAATTGAAGTATCATCGCAGGAAGTATCAATTCCTAAAATTTTCATATTAAACTCATTTTATCTGAAGAAATACTCCTTTTCAAATAAAAAATATTGCCTTTTTAGAGTTTTTAGATACAATATGGAAATAAGGCGCCATCGTCTAGTGGTTAGGACAAGGGGCTTTCAATCCCTAAACCGGGGTTCGATTCCCCGTGGCGCCGCATGCCTTCTTCACCTCACTATCTCCAAATAACCAAAGCTCCTGACATAGAAAGGGGGGTAGATTTTTTCTTATACCGAATTTTTGAGATACTGCCAGGATTTCTTTCCTTAACAACGCTTTTTCTAATCTTTTTTCTTTCCTGGATTATCCCTGCGGAGGTAGCTATTTTTATCATTATTTATGATCTTTTTTGGTTTCTAAGAATCATCTACAGATCTTTTCTCCTTTGGTCAGGATATAAAAAAATGAGAGAATCAGAGAAAACTGACTGGCTGAAAAAAATAAAAAATGTAAAATTACCCAATCCTACTTTACCAAATGTTAAAAGCTGGGAAGATATTTTCCATATCGTACTATTTACCATCTACAAAGAACCATACGAAGTAATAAAAGAGAGTTTATCTTGCTTAGAGAAAAATGATTACCCAAAAAATAAAATCATTGTCGTGTTGGCAATGGAAGAAAGAGCAGGAGAACAAGGGAAAGAGGTAGCTAAAAAAATCAGAGAAGAATTTGAGAATAGCTTTTTTAAATTTATAGTCACCTTCCATCCTAAAAATTTACCCGAAGAAATAGCAGGAAAAGCTTCTAATGAAACGTGGGCAGCTAAAAAAACTAAAGAGCTTCTTGACGAGTTAAGAATTCCTTTAGAAAATATTATTTTCTCTTCTCTTGATGCTGACACATGCCTTTTCCCTAAATATTTAAGCTGTCTAACTTATCATTTCCTTACCTCGGAAAACCCCTTAAGGAGGAGCTTTCAGCCTATTCCTCTTTTTATTAATAATGTTTGGGATGTTCCACTTTTTTCAAGGGTTTTTGCTTTTTCTTCAACCTTTTGGAACACAATGAACCAAGCTTCTCCTGAAAAACTTGTTACCTTTTCTTCTCATTCTATGAGTTTCAAAACTTTGGTTGAAGTAGGATACAAAAATCCTTCTGTTATTTCCGATGATTCTCATATTTTCTGGCAATGTTTTTTGAAATACAATGGGGACTATAAAGTAGAACCTCTTTTCTATCCTGTTTCTATGGATGCCCTTTTAGCCCCAGGACGTCTAAAAACACTGAACGGAATTTACAAACAACAAAGAAGATGGGCTTGGGGAGCCTCTGAAATTCCTTATCTTCTATATGGTTTTTTAAAAAATAAAAAAATATCTCTCAGAAAAAAAATATCTTATGCCACTGATTTAATAGAAGGACACTGGTCATGGGCAACTTCTTCTCTAATCATCTTCTTTCTTGGATGGCTACCCTTAGTTTTAGGAGGCCCTCGATTTAACCAAACTCTTCTCTCCTATAACCTTCCTCGTACAGCAAGGGACATTATGACCATAGCTATGACTGGAATAGTTTTTTCAGCCTACATTACTTTAATGCTCTTACCCCCAAAACCAATGGAATTTAGAAAGTGGAAATATCTCACAATAACTCTCGAGTGGTTTATTGTCCCTTTCACAATGATTATTATTCAGCCCCTCCCGGCTATTGATGCCCAAATAAGACTAATGCTAGGAAAGTATATGGGATTCTGGCATACCCCAAAGTTTCGAAAAAGACATTATTCTAAATGAATATCCTCTTTAAAAGAGGAAAGTTTCTCCTTTAAAAGTGGGTAATTTTCAAGCAGGGGATCCTCTTTTAAAATTTTCTTTACTACCTCTCTAGTTGTTTCTACCAAAGGAAGGTTTTTTAAAGCTTCCATTGATAAACTAGCAATTCCCCATTGTCTTTTTCCTAGGAGATCACCGGGGCCTCTAATTTCTAAATCCCTTTCTGCCAACTCAAAACCACTTTTAGCACTTATAAGAGCTTTTAGCCTCCTCATTGTTTTTCTTGATGAAGATTCTGTGAATAGAAAACAATAAGCTTGCAACTCTGACCTTCCTACTCTTCCTCTAAATTGATGAAGCTGGGCCAACCCAAACCTTTCAGCTCCTTCTATTATCATTACCGTAGCTTTTGGAACATCAATTCCTACCTCCACTACGGAGGTTGAAACAAGAATATCAATTTTCCCTTTTTTAAAATCTGCCATTATTCTTTCTTTCTCTTTCGGGGTCATTTTGCCATGAAGCATCGCCACTCTAAATTTTGGAAATATTTCCCTTGATAACTTTTCATATTCCTCCTTAACTGCTTTCATTTCTATTAATAGATTTTTCTTCTCTTCATCCTTTGTAGGCTCTATCCTTGGACAAATAACAAAAACTTGTCTTCCTTTCTCTACCTCTTTTCTAATAAAGCCATACGCTTTCTTCCGCTCCGACGGAGGAACTAATTTTGTAATCACCTTTTTTCTTCCTTTAGGGAGCTCGTCTAAAAGAGACAAGTCTAAATCTCCATAAATTGTTAGGGAAAGCGTTCTTGGAATAGGAGTAGCTGTCATTGAAAGAAGATGAGGAATGTTCTTTTCTTTATTTTTCGAAGCTTTAACCAACCTCGCTCTTTGTTCTATTCCAAAACGATGTTGCTCATCTAAAATAACTAATGCTAATTTTCCAAATTTAACTTTCCCTTGAATAAGAGTATGCGTTCCTATTAAAAAATCTATCTCTGCTTTTTGAGCTTTCAAAAGAAGTTTTTCTCTTGAGATTTCAATTACCTGATTAGGTAACCTTTCAGATACAAACTTATCTTCTTTTCCTGTTAGAAGACCAATATTAACCTTAAACCCCATTAAAAGCTTAGAGATTTCTTTAAAATGCTGTTTAGCTAAAATTTCCGTCGGAGCCATTAAAGCTACCTGGTACCCCGCCTTAATAACATTTAAAGCTGCTACTGCAGCTACTATTGTTTTTCCCGAACCCACATCTCCTTCTAATAGTCTATTCATTGGCCTCCCTTTTTCCATATCTTTTAATATTTGCCAGAGACACTTTTTTTGGGCTCCTGTAAGCTGAAAGGGTAAAGTCTTTAGAAATGATTTAATCAACTGTAAATTAATAGAAATTTTAAAAGCAGATTGAGTAAATAATTTGATTCTTTCTCTAAGAACAACTGCCTCTAATAAAAACAACTCCTCAAAAGAAAATCTCTTTTTAGCTTGCTCTGCAATTTTTTCTGACCGAGGAAAATGAATTTGCCAAAAAGCTTTTTCTCTCTCTAAGAGATTATACTCCTTTCTTATCTCCTCCGGTATAAAATCCTCTATCCTTCCCTTTAGTTTCTTTAAAACACGAAATATAATATTCCTTAGCCACCTTGAAGATAACCCTTCTGTCTCTGGATAAACAGCCACTAATCTTCCCGTATGAAGTAAAAACTCTCTTTCCTTTGTCGATATTTTTTCATATGAAGGATTGGAAAAATATAAACCTTCCGCACCCGTCATCACCTTCCCACCTAAGGAAATTATATCTCCCTTTTTTAAAACTCTAATCAAATATGGTTGATTAAACCAAACTACCCTTATTGTCCCTGTTTCATCCTCCACTAAAGCTTCTGTCACAATCATTTTTCTCTTAGGAGTTTTTTTGTTTTCTATATCTTTTATCTTTCCTGATACACAAATCGTCTCGAATAATTTTACTTTGGCAATAGGAACTATACGAGAAAAATCCTCATAACGATGAGGAAAATGAGAAATCAGATCCTCCACTGTTCTTATTCCCAATCTCTTCAATTTCTTCTGATAGAAATTTCCTATTCCTGGAATCTCTTCGATGGGTGTTGTAAGATTAATATTTTCCACTTTGTGCCCCCAGCAGGAGTCGAACCTGCATTCCAGGCTCCGGAGGCCTGTGTTTTTCCCTTAAACTATGGAGGCTACTTCCGGGCAATAATAAAAATATTTCTCCTTTTTCCTCTCTTGTTCCTAGAAACTCCTTTTTTTAATATCTTAAAATTGTGTTCCTTTATTAATTTTAATATCTCCTTTTCCGTAAAAAAATGATAATACCTGTTTACCTCTCTTCCCCAAGGGACAAAAACATCACCAAAATCAAGCTTTGATCTTCCCATTATTTTCAAAAAAGAGTATTTTAAAATAAGAAAAACCAACCTTTTGTTGCTTCTAAAATCCCAAACTGATAAGATAAATTTACCCCTGGGTTTCAAAACTCTTTTTACTTCTGAAATCATTTTCTCTCTTAGTTCTTCAGAAGGTATATGATGTAAAACAGCAATAGAGAAAACTATATCAAAATAATTATCTGGAAAAGGTAGATTAACTATGTTTCCTTTAACAAATTTAAAATCAGGATATTTTTTTCTGGCAATCTCTAACAGCTTTTCTGAGAAATCAATTCCTATGTACTCAACCTTTAAATCTTTCATCATTTCTAAAGCCCTCCCATTACCACAACCCTCATCTAAGATTCTATCTCCCTCTTTAATGAATTTCCTAAACAAGGAAAACTCAGGCCATTGTTTTTCTCTTGTAAGAGAAAACTCTACTGCAATTTTCTCGAAGTCTTCTTGAGTTTTTTTTAGTAAGTCTTTGGCAAACTTATCATCCATGAAAGAAAAATTCTTAGAAAAAATTATCCAAGAGGCTCAAGGTATTAAAAACCGAAAAGAATTAGACTCAATAAAAAGACAGTGGGCTAAAAATTTTAACCTGTCTGTTCCTTCTAATCCCGAGCTACTTCAAACATATCACAAATTACTAAAAAAGAAAATAATTAAAAGGAGTTCTTCTTTAGAGAAACTTCTTAAAAAAAGACCAATAAGGTCACTTTCTGGCATCGTTAACATTTCCGTGTTAACAAAACCCTACCCTTGTCCTGGAAAATGTATTTTCTGCCCACAAGCTAAAGGGTTACCAAGGAGCTATCTTCCAAAAGAGCCTGCTGTTATGCGAGCTCTTTCTCTTAATTTTGATCCTTATTCTCAAGTCCAAAAAAGAATTCTTTCTTTAGAGAAATCCGGGCACAAAGTAGACAAAATAGAGCTCCGAATCATTGGAGGAACATGGAGTTTTTATCCTAAAAGATATCAAACATATTTTATAAAAAGATGCTTCCAAGGAGCTAATGAATTAAAAGGAAGAAAGAGAAAAAAAACATCTCTTGCAGAAGAGCATAAAAGAAACGAGAAAACTAAATACAAGATTATAGGAGTCACCGTTGAAACTCGTCCTGATTTTATTACAAAAGAGGAAATAAAAAGAATGAGAAATCTAGGAATAACTAGAGTAGAATTAGGAGTTCAAAATATCTATAACGATATCCTAAAATTAGTGAAGAGAGGCCACGGGGTAGAAGAAACCATCAAAGCCACAAAGATACTAAAAGATGCGGGCTTTAAAGTTCTTTACCAAGTGATGCCAAATCTTCCTGGGTCTAACCCAAAGAGGGATATAGAAATGTTTAAAGAGTTATTCCAAAATCAGAATTTTCAACCAGATCTTTTAAAAATCTACCCTCTTGCCCTTTTAAAAAATACCCCTCTTTACCAATGGTACTTAAAAGGAAAATTTAAACCATACTCCTCAAAAACTCTAATTAATACTCTCATAGAAATAAAGAAACATATTCCTTATTATTGCCGTGTCAACAGAATTATCAGAGATATTCCCTCTGAAGAAATTGTCGAAGGGGGTGTAAAAATATCTAATTTAAGAGAAATCGTCCAAAGAGAAATGGAAAAAAGAGGGTTCTATTGTAAATGTATTAGGTGCCGTGAAGTTAAAGATTTCTCAAAAAGAGAGAAAATATATCTCTTCAGAACAGATTATCAAGCTTCTGGAGGCAAAGAGATATTCTTAAGTTTTGAGAATAAAAACAGAAAAAGACTTTATGTCTTGTTAAGACTAAGAATTCCTTCTTTTTTCTTTTCAGGGAAAAAACATTTTATAAAAGTTTTAGATAAAAGCTCTATAATTCGCGAGCTTCATACATATGGAGAAATGGTTCCAGTAGGAGAAAAATCTTTTTCAGTCCAACACAAGGGTTTAGGAAAAAGGCTTATTAAAGAAGCTGAAAGAATTACTAAAAAAGAGTTCGGTCTTCCTAAAATTGCTGTTATTACTGGTATAGGTGTAAGAAATTATTATCGGAAATTAGGATACAGACTCAAAGAAACATATATGGTTAAAAAACTCTCCTAGTTTAAAAAAATATTTCCCCGATAAAAAACCCTATCAACGTAAAAAGAGCTATCGGGGGAAGTGCAGGAATAGGCTTTTTCTTCCTTTGGAAAAGAAAAATATAAAAACTAAAAGATAAACCAAGAAAAGAAAAAATCGCAACAAATAAAGAATAAAAGACACTTTGATGAATTAAAGAGAAAGATAAAGTCAAGGGGAAAATAATATCTCCTCCGCCTAAGAAAAAAGTATTCCTTTGTTCTCTATTTTTAGGATTTACATGTTTACTTAGAAGAGAGGTAATATTTAGAGAAATAACAAAAGCCAAAGGAGCTTTTGCTTTTATCATCACTCTTGCCATTTTTTGCATATGCTTTGTCTTATAAACAGCAATGAAATCATAGATAGCAAATATTAGCAAGAGAATTACTATCGTCTCAGGTCGAATCCTCAATCCTAACACCGCTGCAATGCCTGCCGAAGAAAGAATAAAAAATAAATTATGAATAATCACAAAAGGCTTTTTTATCCAAATAATTATAGAGAGAATTGTAAGAAAA
>CAZLLZ010000004.1:0-14102 GCA_964560945.1 uncultured Candidatus Saccharibacteria bacterium
ATTGAGAGAGGATCTGTTCTTTCACCTATTTTGAAGGCTACTGATGGAGAACTTGGAGTCAAGAGTATATCAACTTTCTTAAAAACATTATCAAAGTCAGCAGCAATTAGCTTCCTCGCCTTTTGAGCTTTAAGATAATATGCATCGTAGTATCCAGAAGAAAGAGCGAATGTCCCCAACATTATTCTTCTCTTTACTTCTTCTCCCAAATATTTTCCTCTTGTCTTAAAGTAAACATCTTGCATATCTCTCGCTCTATCAACTTCAGACATTCCATACCTTATACCATCATACCTCGCAAGATTAGCTGAAGCTTCAGAAGGCATAATAATATAGTAAGCTGCTAAAGAAACATCAGTGGCTAAAGGAAGAGAAACATTTAAAATCTCTACTCCTTCCTCTTCTAATTTTTTTACAGCTACATCTACCTTCTTTCTGATTGATGCATCAATCTTTTTTTCAAAATACTCCTTAGGAATCCCTACTTTTAATCCTCTCAGTTCTATCTTAGCTTCCTTTCTATCAATTTCCCAGCTAGTAGCATCCTTTCTATCTCTTCCAGCAATAACCTCAAATAACAACCTTGCATCTTCTACGGTTTTAGTAATAGGTCCTATCTGGTCTAGAGAAGAAGCTAAAGCTATTAAACCATATCGAGAAACTGCTCCATAACTAGGTTTAAAACCTACCACTCCACAGAAAGAAGCAGGCAACCTTATCGATCCACCTGTATCAGAACCTAAGGCTACTGTCGAAAGATCCGCTGCGACGGCCGCCGCTGATCCTCCAGAACTTCCTCCAGCTACTCTTTCTTTGTCAAAAGGATTTCTTGTAGGAAAAAAAGCTGAATTTTCACAAGAAGATCCCATAGCAAATTCATCCAGATTAGTCTTTCCTATAATAACTGCTCCTTCTTTTTTTAACCTCTCTATTACTGTTGCATCGTATGGAGCAATATAACTTTGGAGAATTTTTGACCCCGCCGTACACCTTACTCCCTCAACTAAAATATTGTCTTTCACTGCTATAGGTACTCCTAGCAGCTTTAAGGTCTTTTTTTCATCATTTGATAAATTATCAACTCTTTCAGCTTCTTTTTTTACTTTCTCCTCATCTATTTCTAAGAAAGCATTAATATTTTTATCAAACTTCCTGATGTTATCCAGATAGTATAAAATTATATCTCTTACAGAGAACTCCTTTTGCAAAATTCCCTTTCTTATCTTTTCTATGCCAAGCTCTTTAAAATTCATAAAATCTTTTTTGTCTTTAGGTGACGACCTTCTTTTCTGGGAAAAAGATTAATTAATTTCTCTGTATCTTTAAGAAACTTTATCTTAAATAAATCTTCCCTGTAAACATTCCTTTTACGAGAAGGAGTAAATTTAGAGTCAACATTAGAAATATCTATTTTTTCTAAAACATTAAAATAACCTACGATCGAAGAAAGGTCTCTTTGAAGTCTTCCTATTTCTTCCTCTGACAATTCTATCCTTGCTAAATTAGCTATATGTTCCACTTCCTCTTTAGAAATCATACTATTTTTATTCAGGAGGAGATAATTCCTCTGCCTCTACTAAAACATCTCTAAGCTCACTTAAATTCTCTAAGATAATTCCCTCTCCTCTTACAACACAAGTTAATGGATCCTCCGCAATTTTAACAGGAATTTTTATCTCTTTAGCTATCAACACATCCAAGCCCCTTAAGAGACTCCCTCCTCCTGTCAGATATATTCCTCTTGACATTATATCAGATAGAAGTTCTGGTGGAGTACTCTCTACAGTTTCCTTTATTTCTTTTAACATCTGGGAAATTGGTTTCTCGATTGCTTTCCTAATATCTACATCGGAAACAATTATCTCTTCAGGAAGCCCCGTAGAGATATTCCTTCCCCTTAAAGAAAATTTCATTTTTTCTTTTAGAGGCATAACTGATCCTATCTCTATTTTTACCTTCTCTGCCGTTCTCGGACCTATAAGTATTTTGTATTCCTCCCTACAGAAATCTATGATGGCTTCATCGATTTTATTTCCAGCAATCTTTAAGCTTCTTCCTATAACTATTCCTCCTAAAGAAATCACAGCAATTTCCGTTGTCCCCCCTCCAATATCAACAATGAAATTTCCTCCAGGATCTTGGATAGGAAGCCTTGCTCCAATAGCAGCTGCTACCGGTTGTTCTGTCAAAAATACCTCCCTTGCTCCTGCTAATTTTGCTGCATCAATAGCCGCTTTCTTCTCAACTTCAGTCACCCCGCAAGGAATACCAATAATCACTTTCGGCTTGATTCTAAAAAAGAACGGATTATCTCTTTGAACTTTTTCTATAAAATATCTCAACATTTGCTGGGCTACTTCAAAATCTGAAATAACCCCATTAGAAAGAGGATAGGTAGCTACAATATGAGCCGGCGTCTTACCAACCATTTTCTTAGCTTCATCACCAATAGCTAGCACTCTTCCTGTTTTCTGATTAATAGCTACTACAGAAGGTTCAGAGATTACAATTCCTTTTCCCTCCACATAAACCAAAGAGTTCGCTGTTCCAAGATCAACAGCAATATTCCTAGAAAATTTTGAAAATATATCCTTAAACATCATTATTTAATTAAAGAAATGAGGCGAGTCTTTGATATTAGTTTTGGCCTTTTCTTTCCTCTTTCTTTAATCTCAAATTTTTTCAACGATACTGTTCTCTTACTTATAATTATCCTTAAGGGCACACCTATTAAATCTGCATCTACCAATTTTTCCCCTGGCGTTTTTTCTTTTCTATCATCATATAATACTTCAATACCTTCTTTTTGCAAAGTCTTGTAAAAATTATCTGCCTCCTTAATAACCTTTCTGTCATTCTCTAAAGCAATAAGGTGAACACTGAAGGGAGAAACAGTTTTAGGCCACGTTAAACCTCTCTCATCATGATGAATCTCGACAATAGCTCCCATTATCCGTGTAATCCCTAATCCATAGCAACCCATTAACACTGGTCTTTCTTTCCCATCTTTGTCCCTAAATGTCAAAGAAAACTGATTTGAAAATTTATCCCCCAATTTAAAAATGTTCCCTACTTCTATTGCCCTTGCTTCTTTTTTAAGTTTTTTTCCACATTTCCAGCATTTTTTATCGCTCTCTCTATTAACTAACTCTTTATTAAGAGCGATATGGCAATCGTCACAAATATAGATTATATCTTCTCCCCACTTACTTAATGTTTGAAACTCATGGGAAAATTGGGAAAATGTCCCTCCTTTAGCAAGGGTAAGATAAGTATTTTTCTCCAAAGAAAGTCTCTTAAATATCTTAAAATATGCTCCCTTAACTTTTTCATAAAAAGAATCTAAATCTTTTTCTGTTGAATGAAAAGAGTAAAGATCTTTCATTAAAAATTCTCTTGTCCTCAAAAGACCTGATTTAACTCTTTTTTCATCTCTAAATTTCGTCTGAATTTGATAGACAGAAAATGGAAGATCTTTATAAGAAAGATTAAAAGAATTGATAAGAGGCACAACAATTTCTTCATGAGTAGGCCCAAGAGCATATTCTTGATAGTTAGATCCCTTTACCTTAAAAAGCGTATCAAATGTTTTCCATCTTCCAGTTATCTCCCAATTTTTCTTAGGAGACAAAGTTGGCATCAAAATTCTTTGTGCTTCTAACTTCTCTATTTCTTCTGAAATTATTCTTTCTATCTTTTGTAAAACTAAGAATCCAAACGGAAGAAAACTATAGATCCCCGATCCCATTTTTCTCACGAAAGCTGCTCTTTCTAATAAAATAATTCCTGGATCTTTCTCTACTGAGGAAGATTTTTTTTCTGTCTTTATAAATAATTTTGATAATCTCATTGGTTTATTATCCTGGGTATGTCATATTTAAAAGTTACAAAAATAACTAGGGCTATTAATAAAAAGAAAAAGAAAGTCGTAATTACATTCTCTACTTTTTCAGAGACAGGCTTCTTTCTAATTCCCTCTATTGTTAAAAATAAAAGTTTTCCTCCATCTAAAGCAGGGATTGGCAAAATATTAAAAACCGCCAAATAAATTGCTATTAGAGCTACTAGTTGAACAAAATAAATTAGTCCTACCTGAGCCGCTTTATAAAAAATATAAAATATTCCGACTATTGAAGCTGGCTCCATACCTTGAGGCATACCCCTTCTTTTAGTTAGATCAACTATTAACATTCCCAAAGAAACTACTATTTCTTTCGTTATCCTATAAGTCTCTTTAGCTCCATCAACAAAGTTATAAGGAAAAGGATCTTTTTTAAAAACCATTTCTGCTATCCCTATTCCCAAAGCTCCTTGTCCTCTAGGAGAAGAAATTCTCGGTATAACATTTATTGTTCTCTCACCCTCCTTTCCCTTTACCTTAACATCTATACTCTTCCCTTTATTTTCATTTATAATATTAATTAATCGAGAAACACTATTTATTCTTATGCTCTCGTTATTAACCTCCACTTCTTCTATAATATCTAACGGTTTCAATCCTGATTTTTCAGCTGGAGAATTAGGGGCAACGGAGACAATTTCTACTTGAGCATTGCTATAATTTCCTCTTTGATCATTAGCTGAAACCTGGACCCCCACCAAAAAAACAGCAGAAAGAAGTAAAAAACCTATGATCCAAAAAACAATCACTCCTCCTAAAATTATAAGTGATCTCTGCCATAACGGTTTTGTAGAAAAACTCCTCGGATTATTTTCATTTTTCTCCTCCCCCATTATCCTTACAAAACCACCAAGAGGAATTAAATTTATAGAATAAAGTGTTTCTCCTATTTTTTTACCCCATATCCTTGGTGGATAACCTATCCCGAACTCTTCTACCTTCACTCCAAACTTCTTTGCCAAAAGGAAATGACCTAGTTCATGAAGAACTATTAAAGCTGTTAGAGAAAATAAAGTTAGCAAAATAATACCAACCATTATCCTTCTAATATTTCCTTTTCCTTTCTCTCCACAATTTCATCTATCTTCTTATTATATTCATCTACTAATTTCTGAAGATCATCTTTCCCTCTATATTTTTCATCTTCAGTTATTCTCTTTGCCCGAAACCCTTCTTGAATTTCATCCCAAGCTTTATCTCTCCATCTCCTAACCGTTATTCTCGCTTGTTCTTTTTTTTCAGAAATAACTTTAAGAAGATCTTTTCTATATTCTTCACTTAAAGGAGGAAGATTTACTCTAATAATTTCTTTCTCCGTAGAAATAGACAAGTTTAAACTCCCCTTTTCTAAAGATTTAACAATATCCTGAACATATGACTGATCCCAAGGCTTTATAATAATATGACGAGCACCCTCAGAAGTAATAGAGGCTAATTGTTTCAAGGGCATCTTCTGACCAAAAATATCAATGAGACTATCCTCTAAAAAAGATGTGGAAACGCCTCCTACATGAATTTTAGCCAATTCATTTTTTAGAAAATCTATGGTTTTTTCTAGCTCTGGTTTTATTTCTTCTATAATATCTTTATATGTTTTCTCCTCCATATTTCTTAAATATAGCAAAAATGCTTTTTTTTGTCGAGAAAAATTAAAAATTCATCAATAATACTCTAAGGGCTATTCTTGGGTTAACATTAGTAAAAGAAATCAGCTGGTAAATTTTTTGAGCTTGATCTAGTAGCATCACAATTTTTTTAAAAGAGTGGCTGGGATAAATTTTTATCTCCCCGATAGTTAATTTCTTACCTGAGCCGAACATAACATCTAAAAGAAGGGTTGCCCTTAAATAGATGGTCATTGTTTTTAAAAACTCCCTTATTTTTTCCTCGGTTATCACCCTATCAGCAAATGAAAACCTATCTACTAAAAGCATAGATGAAATACTATTTATCTTTTTTATTAAATCTTTTCTCTTCTCAAGCTCTTCAGGATTATTTAAAAGTTCTATTATCTCTCCTATCTTTCCAGAAGAAAAAAAATAAAGCATATCTACCTTGTCCTTACTTAACCCTTTCCTTATAAGAAAATCATATACTTCTTTCTCAGAGGGTGGATAAAACTTAATCTCTTCAGTTCTCGAACGAATGGTAGGCAAAAGAAGATTTGGGAAAGAAGTAATTAAGACAAACAAAGTATCGCCCCTTGGTTCCTCTAAAACTTTTAAGAGAGCTCCCTGGGATTCTTGGTTTAAATAATGAGCTTCATCTATAATAACTATCCTAAGAGGAGATTGATATCTCTTTAGGGATATTTTCTTTTTTAATTTTCTTATCTGAATAATCTTAATCTCCTTTCTCAAAATCCCCTTCGAAGAAACTCTCTGAGGAGATATCCAAATAACATCTGGGAACTGATTATTGTCTATAGAGACGCAATTCCGACATACTCCACAAGGTCTTTCTCTCAGATTTTTTTCGGCACAATTGATAAACTTGGCAAATTCTATTGCCACTTTTCTTTTTCCTATTCTGTCTGACCCAGAGAAAAGCAAAGCATGTGGAAGATTATTGGATAGATATATTCTTTTTAGATAGTCAAATTGTTTCTCGTGACCAATAATCATCTCCTTGACATAATGCTTCTTCTATAAAGATCTAGGTTTTCAAGAATAGCCCCTGTTCCCTTTGCCACACATAGTAGAGGCTCATCTGCTACAAAGGAAGGAACCCCTGTTTCCTTAGAAAATAAAGCATCTATATTTCTTAATAAAGCTCCACCCCCTGCTATAACTATTCCCCTATCAATAATGTCAGCTGACAACTCGGGAGGGGTTTCTCTCAAAACCCTTTTCACAGCCTTCACTATTTCATCAAGAGTATCTTTTATTGCTTCATAAATTTCATTTGATGATATTTTTATTGTTCTAGGAAGCCCCTTTCCCAAATCACTTCCCTTAATCTCAAAATATTCCTCGTTTTCCTCAGAAATAGCTGTGCCAATTCTAATTTTTATTTCCTCAGCTGTTTGAGAACCTATAGCCAAATTATATTTTCTCCTAATAAAACTAGCTATCGCTTCATCCAGTTTATCACCTGCCACTCTCACACTATTTGAAGTCACAATCCCTCCCAAAGATATTACAGCAATCTCTGTCGTCCCCCCACCAATATCAATAATCATATGTCCCAAAGTAGAATTAATCGGAACCCCTGCTCCAATAGCTGACAAGATAGGCTCTTTCACTAAATAACACTCTCTTGCTCCAGCTGAGAGAGCAGCTTCTCTTACCGCTCTTTTTTCAGTAGAAGTAATACCCGCCGGAACTGAGATTACTAAATCCGGTTTAAAAATTCTAAACGACCCTAAAGATTTCTCCATAAAATATCTAATCATTGCCTGAGTAACTCGATAGTCAGCAATAACACCGTCTTTTAATGGTCTATAAATTTTTATTGTCTCTGGAGCTCTTCCTATCATTTCTTTAGCCTCTGCCCCTACTGCTATAATTTTATTCTCAGAAGGAGAAACGGCTACCACAGAAGGCTCATTTAGAACTATCCCTTTTTGGGGAAGGAATACTAAAGAATTACAAGTCCCAAGATCTATTCCTATTTTTCTTGCAAACATATTTAAATTCTTTTTATATCTGCTCCTATTTTTT
This sequence comes from uncultured Candidatus Saccharibacteria bacterium, assembly GCA_964560945.1. GTDB lineage: Bacteria > Patescibacteriota > Minisyncoccia > Minisyncoccales > CAZLLZ01 > CAZLLZ01. The sequence goes on from CAZLLZ010000004.1 coordinate 7,564, forward strand.
GCAATTTCTCATCAATTTTCTCATACCCCCTATCAATTTGATAAACGTTCTCCACAATTGTTTCTCCGTCAGCTATTAAACCTGCCAAAACTAACGAGGCTCCAGCTCTTATATCCCAACTTTCTATTTTTACTCCATAGATAGGAGTTTTGCCAAAAATGAAAGCTCTATGTGGATCAACTAGTTCAATATCTGACCCCATCTTTCTTAGTTCTTGAGTGTAGTTTAACCTATTCTCATAAAGAGGATCATGAATTAAACTTCTTCCTTCAGCCTGGGTTAGAAGAGGAACAACTATAGGCAGTAAATCTGTTGGAAAACCAGGAAAAGGAAGCGCTTGAATCTTGGTTGATTGAAGTTTAGGAGAATAATCAACTAGTATAGAATTTTCCTCTTTTTCAAAAATAACCCCGATATCTTTTATCTTCTTAAGAAAAGAATCTAAATGATTGAGGTTTACATTATTTATTTTTATTTTCCCTGGAGTTAGAGCTCCCGCTATTACAAAAGTCCCTGTTTCTAAAGGATCTGGGCATATTTTATAGGTTGTTCCTTTAAGTCTATCAACACCATCTATAATAATTGTATGAGTACCTAACCCTTTAATATCAGCTCCCATAGAAATTAACATTTCTCCTAGATCCTGAACCTGCGGTTCGGTTGCTGCCATTTTTATAATCGTTCTTCCCTTAGCTAAAACCGAAGCCATCATAATATTCTCAGTGGCTGTAACACTAAATTCTCCCAGAATCACTTCTGCTCCTCTAAGAGATTGCCTCTTGAAATGGTAAGAATCTCCTCTAACAGAAACATTAACACCCATTGCTTCAAATCCTTCTAAGTGAGTATTAATAGGCCTCAGCCCTATTCTATCTCCTCCCGGTCTAAAAAAATCAAACTCTTTAAATTTTGAAATTAAAGGACCCAAAAGTAAAACAGAAACTCTTGACTTTGATACTTTTTCTTGATCAATCTTTTTGGGATCGAAATCTTTAGATTTAATTCTCACTTTTCTTTCTCCAACCCAGTCAATAATAACACCCATATCTTTTAAAATCTCTATCATATTAAAAACATCCTCTACCAGAGGAAGATTATCTAAAATAACCTCTTCTTCTGTTAATAGAGAAGCTGCCAGGCAAGGACCTGCTGCATTTTTATAGCCTGAAATCTTCACCTCCCCTTCTAAAGATTTTCTACCATAAATGATGAATTTCTCTGCCATATTTGCCTCAATTCTAAACCAATTTTAGAAAATTAGCAAGGTTAAAATCATTACTGCTCATTTCTCTAAGATTGATTTTATTGCTAAAATAGATTAGAAAAAGTTTGACTATCTTCATTCATGTCAAAAAATAAAAGAATAATTTTACTTATTATCTTTGGCGTTATCTTTTTTGTTTCTGCCCCCTTTTTAGTTCTCAGAGCCCTTGGATATACCCTTAATATCCGTCAAGGAGAGATTGTCAAAACCGGCGGGTTCTACTTTAAAACAAATGAAGGACAATTTAAGGTTCTTATAGATAATAAAGAAAAAAGTAAAGCTTCCTTTATTTTTAATTCTGTTTTCATTAGAAATCTTAAACCCGGAAACTACAAAGTTTCTATTACAAAAGATGGTTTTTATCCTTGGAAAAAAGACTTAAATATAAAAGAAGGACTAACCACCGAAGCAAGACATATAACTCTTTTCCCAATAAATATTAAGTTTTCTCTCTTAGCGAAAAATAATATAAAGAATTTCTATCTCTCCTGGGGTGAAATTTTCTTTATAAGAGAGAACAGTAATGATTGGTCTCTTCTCAAATCTAATTTCGGCGAAAATAAAAAGTTGATTATTTCTTCAAAACAATTTCCTACAGGATATAAAATATCGAATATACTCTTTGGAAATTTTAACCAAAAAATTATTTTACTGTTAAAAAATAAAAAAGAAATTAAAAAATATTATCTTCTAGAGAGCAATCAGGAAAAAATATCAGTTAGGCAAATTAATATTCCCGAAGACTGCTTCTCTCTTTCATTTTCTCCAGATAACAAATCTGTGTTTTGTCTTCAGAAGGGAAATCTCTTAAAGATAGATTTAACAAATAACAAAGGGGAAGAAATTATTCAATCTGTACTTTCTTTTTCCGTTTGGGGAAATAATATTATCTGGTTAGGAAGCAATGGATTTCTTTACGAGTCTCGTCTTGATGGAAACACTGTCTCTATCTTAAATTACACTCCATTTAAAATAGATAAGGAAAAAAAATACAAGCTCTACATAGGAAATTCTCTCTCTAAAATAATACTTTTAGAAAATCAGTCTCTCTTCTATTTAGAAAATGGAAATTCTCTTAAGAAAATCATTGATGGGGTACAAAAAATTGAAATCTCTCCTGATATAAAAAAGATAGCTATTATCTCTCCTCACGAAATCAGAATATTTTTCTGGGAGGATTTATTAGACCAGCCCCAAAGAAAAAAAGGAGACCTCATCTTTCTTTTCAGATTTACAAATCAAATAAAAGATATTAAGTGGATAAATGGAAATTATATTATATTTTCTGAAGGAGACAAAATAAAAATCTCTGAAATAGACAATAGAGACCATATAAATGTTATCAATATAAGCAATTTTAGAAATCCCACTTTTAGCTACGACGGAAATCAAAAAAGAATTATTCTCTTATCTGAGAAAAAAATTTATTCCTCTTCCTCTATCTTTAAATAATTACCTACTTAAAAATAAAAAGGGTGGAGAATTAATCTCCGCCAATTAGAATGTACTAGCAAATATTTTACAAAAGACTTAGAGCTTTTCTATCTCTCCAAGCTTCTTTACCACTTCTTTCCTGTGAAATTCTGTACTTTGTCCCGTTTCTTCCTCAGCTTGTTGATATAAATCCAATGCCTGCCTAAGTATAACCATTACTTCATTTTTCAATGCTTCTCTCGTTGCTTGTAACTTCATATATGGAATTAACCTTGTCAATGCCCCTGCTTCATTAGCCAAAATATGACCAAGTACTCTGTAAGCATCTATTTTTTGCGCTAGTTTCATTCCTTCTCTAAAAGTTTCCAAAGCTTCTACAATCTTACCAGTATCCCTTAGGACACACCCTAAGGTGTTTAGCGCTGCTGCTCTTGCTGTCAAATCACTTGCCTCATCCACTGCCCTCTTTGCAGCCTCGATTGCTTCATCAGATATTCCTAGAAGATAAAGGAGCACAAGTGGTATCCCTGCTCTAGCAGAATCAACATCCTCTCCCAAGACTCTGAGATCTATAACTTTCTGGAAACAATCTAATGCATAATTCCCTGCATATTCTGGATTCTCTACCTTTTTCTTCCCAAGATAATAGCTGATCCAACCCAAAAGTCTTTTTAATTTAGATAACTGTTTTTTGTTAAGATTCTGGGCCGGAATCTGAATCAATATTTCTCTAGCTTTTTCCCATTCTCCTCTACTGTAAAAATCCCCTGCTTTTTTCAAAGCCTTATTAAACTTCTTCACTTACTCACCTCATCTGTAGCATATTACACTAGAACAACTATGTCAACAATAATTACTCTCATTAAATATTTCTTTCAAATCTGATAAAATAGATTTATGATTCTTTTCCCTCAAGTAGAAAAAATATCTCAGAATTTATCTATTTCTCATTTTTTTTTAATGTTTGGATACAAACTTTTTTCTTTATATTTTCCCCTCTTCCTTCTAGCAAAAAAATTTTCTTTTCACCAGGTAGGATATACCTATCTTTTTATCTATCTCCCTATTGCTCTATCTGCCCCGTTTGTAGGATATTTAAATCATAAAATTAACCCTGCTTTTCTTGCTTCTTTAGGAATTTTGGGATATTCACTCTATTGCCTAGGAATGATTTTTACTCAAGAAATTTACTTGTTCTATTTTTGGCAAGTATTCTTAGGAATCTCAGCTGCCTTATTTTTCGTCTCCTCAAGAGCAATCCTAATGGGATCCAATTTAAAAAGTCCTGAAGAATCCTTTTCTCTATTTTATAGCGCTCCTATCTATGCCAGTGCTTTCTCTCCTGCTATCGGAGCCTTATTAATATATAAATATGGGTTTAAAGGAGTTTTTCTCCTAAGCCTAACTATTCAATTTCTCACTGCTTTTCTCCTTTTCTTAAGAATCCATAAAGAAACTGAAACTCTAACAGAAAAGGATATGAAAATAAAAGAATCAATTTCTAATTATAAAAAGATGGTTAGAGAAATAGAAATGAAAGATACTCTTCCATATCTTATTATTTCTTTCACCGTGCTCTTTATTGCCGGATTTTATTTCGCTTTCTTCGTCATATTCCTCAAAAATGGTCTTCTCTGGAATCAAGGAAAAATACTTTTATTCGAATCTTTGGTTTCTTTCCTTTTTCTACCTATTTCACTCTTATTAATCAAAAAAATTAGTGACAGAAAGAGAGAGAAAAATATTTTTCAAGGTTCTTTAATAAGTGGGTTTTCCTCCCTCCTGATAGGGGTTGCTCCCTTTATCTTAAATTTCTGGTTTTTAATTACTGTCCTTCTTGGTAGGACTATAGGAAATATTATGGTTGGGGCTAGTAGAAGTGGCTTACTTTCAAAAAAATTAATAAGGATCCCCGAAGAATCTGCTGCCTTAGATTCAGTATTCTCTCCATTAGGAATTTCTCTTGGAGCTTTAATCGGGGGACTCTTAGTAAAAATAACTGGGTACTATTTATTATTCGCTCTAGGAGGAATTATCATCATTACCGAAGCTATTCTTTTCAAATCAAAAAAAATAATATAGTAAGAGATTATTTTTCCTGCTAAAGATTTATTTCCGTGAAATAAAAAGATTATCTTTAATATAAAACCTCCAAGGAACATCTGCCCACTCCTTAGCATAATCTATTCCTACTCTTTCTGTAGCAACAATATCTTTCTTTTTTATACTCTCGCCCCTGTCTTCTACCCATATTCTTTTACTTTTAATTAAATCTTCTTTATCAAAAGATTTATCAATCTTCAACCACTTCGTTAACTTTCCTGGTCCAGAGGCTATTCTTTTCTCCCTATCTTCTTTTTTCACAGGTTCTAAAGCTCTTATTAAAACACACTCCGGTCTCCCCTTTTTATAAGTTACAATATTAAGTTGCCAATGGACACCATAACAAAGATACACATATAAAAATCCCCCTTCAAGATATTCCGCTTCATTGCGAGGTGTCCTTTTCCAATTGAAAGCATGTGAAGCTTTATCTTGAGGCCCTATATAAGCTTCTGTTTCCACAATCTTCCCTGCCCTAAAATTATCTCCTATTCTTCTTACAATATATTTTCCTAAAAGATTTCTAGCTACCCAAAGAGTACCCCTAATAAAAAAATCTCTCTCTAGTTTTTTCCCTTCCAAAAAATCAGGGAAACCTTCTTTTTTAAGAGAGAGGTTCCTTATTGGTTTTCGCTTTGACTTTGAGATATTTTTTCTAACTTCTCTTTTAGCTCTTCCCATTTTACTTCCTGAGGTCCGGCTATTTTGCATATTTCTTTATATGGACAATAAGAACATTGCCAATTTCTAGGATAATCTGGAAGAGCTGGAGGAACAATATTAGACTCAATTTTTCCTTTTAGATTATTGAACCAATCTATCAATCTTTCTGCTAATTCTGGGTCATAATCAAAAATAAACTCCTTTAATTCCTGGGTATCCTTATTCACATAGAGCAAGATACCCTTTTTTATTTTAAAATAATGAAGATAAAGTTGAACTTGGTAATAATTCTCCTGATGAGGCTTGTCCATTTTCCCCATATTCAATCTTCCACTAATACTCTTTACATCAAGGACATATGGCTCTCCATTAATACTCACAATTGCATCTGCTCTCCCTGAAATAATTTCTTGAGGAGGAATATTAACCTCTGTCGCTCTTATTAGCCCTTTGCTAAAAAGAGGTTTTAATATCATCTGCTGAATATAATCACCATGCTCAAAAACCCGTAATTTATTTGCCTCAATTTCCTTTCTAGGTAGTCTCTTAAAATTAAAAAAAATTGCCCGTGGGCACTTACCAGCATCTGTTACATAAAAATGAACTCTTTCTCTTTTTCTATCTCTTTCTCTTTCTAGATAAAATTCATCAATAATTTCTCTAAGCATATTTTATCTTTTTCTCCATTGTCTTGCCCTCCTTGCTCTCTTCAAACCAAACTTCTTTCTTTCTCTCTGTCTTGCATCTCTCGTTAGAAAACCTGCTCCTTTAAGAATCGCCCTTAACTCCGGGTTATATTTTTCCAATGCTCTTGCCACCCCTAATCTAATTGCTTCTGCCTGTCCTCTTTGCCCCCCTCCTTTTACCTTCACAGACACAAAAAACTTATTGAGATTATCTGAAATTTCTAGCGGAGAAAGAACTATTTTTTGGAACTCTAGAATAGGAAAATACTCTGCCAATAATTTCTCGTTAATCAAAATTTCTTTTTTCCTCTTCGAGGGATATATCCTCACCCTAGCTGTTGCCGTTTTTCTACCCCCTATCCCCTCATAATATTCTAAAACTTTCTTTT
>CAZLLZ010000005.1:0-14094 GCA_964560945.1 uncultured Candidatus Saccharibacteria bacterium
CACTTTTGTCAATGACCTTGTCTATATTATTTTAGGAATTTTCTCCTTTTTTTCAAGCCAAGAATTGTCTGGAAAATTAACCTTCTCAGAGAGTTCTCTTCTGATATTTTTAGTTTCTGAGAAAAATAAATAAACGTGAAAAATCCTATTAAAAGGGAGATCAAAACCTCAAAAAAAACTTGCCAAAAGGAATCATAGTTAATAATTTTATTCAAAAGAAAAACTGGAAACCAAGTAAAGATACTAAAAATAATTGTAAGAAAAACAATTTTTTTTACAAAAAGGGAGAGTTCCTTCTTTTTTTCTTGCCAGAAGTTATGCTCCAAAATCCCAAACTCAAAAAATTTCTTTTCTAAGAAAAAATAAAGAAAAGTTGCATGAAAAATAGCAGCTATTGAAGATGATAAGGGAAGAGACAAAACCCTTATGTCTTTCCCGTAGGGATGGCTATACCCTAGTAAAAATACAAAAATAATAGCCAAAACAATGTTTATTGCAATAGATAAAAGAACAGAAATCACAGGAGTTTTGGTATCTTGGAAAGAAAAGAAAATTCTTGTTAAAAGAGGAGCTAAACTCAAAGCAAAAATACCAAAAGAAAATATTCCCAAAGAAAGAGAAGTTAACCAGATACTTGTCTGGCTAAAGAAAGTTTTCCCTAAAATAAATTTACCAGAAAGATTCAGAAGAGCTACAATCTGATACCTCATCACAAAAAAGACTGCACTTAGAGGAAGAACAATAAAGAGAATTTTCCTAATAGTAGAGGTTACATCAAGGAAAAATTTTTCTCTTTTTTTAAAAGTCCAACTCTTAGAAAATGACGGAAAAGAAGCAATAGCAAAAGAAATCCCTACCACTCCCACAGGAAAATATTGAAGATTATTAGATATATTAAAAACGGTAATACTTCCAGGAGAGAGAAAAGATCCAATGGTCGTCATTACTATAAGGCTAATATGATAAGCAGCCGCTCCAATACTTCGAGGAATCATTAGATGAAAAGCTCTTCTCAAAACTTCATCCTTAAAATTAAAAACAAACCTATAGCGGAAGCCCAATCTAAAAGCCGATGGTAATTGAATAAGAAGATGAAAAAAGGCTCCAATAATTACTCCAAAAACAACACCTAATATTCCCCATTTTTTTGAGAAAAAGATAATCCCAGAAATAATTCCTAAATTATAAAAAATTGGCGCAAGAGAATAAGCTAAAAATGCATTGAAAAATTGTAAGACTCCTGAAAGGATAGCAGAAGCACCAAAAATAATAGGGCTCAAAAAGAGAATTCTCGTAAGTAAAATGGTCTTCCTTAATTCTTCAGGAGAAAACCCAGGAGCTAATATTTTCACTAATGGAGGAGTAAAGATAAAAAGTATAGTAGCTAAAGAAATCAGAATGAATAAAAAGATGTTCAAAAGGTTATTTGTAAATTCAAAAGCTTCTTTTTCTCCTTTTTTAAATCTTTCTGAAAAAAGAGGAATAAAGACAGCAATTACTCCTCCAGTAATTAAAATACCATAAATTAAATCTGGAATACGAAAAGCCGTGAAATATATATCTAGATCTTGGGTAGCTCCAAATCTTGCTATTAAAAGCCCATCCCTCAAAAAACCTAAAATTCTGCTTAAAAAAGTAGAAATTCCTACCAAAATAGCTGCTGTTGTAATCCCTTTTGTCTGATGAGAGAAAATTTTTCTTAGAAGAGACATAATTTATTTTAATATTAAAATCTCTTTCTTGACAAGAAAGAAGAATGAAAATAAAATAAATTAGCTCTAGCAAGCCGGGTGATCGCTCTTCATTCTTTAATTGAATGGAGAGAGGAAAGTCCGAGCACTCTCTCGGCAAGAGAACCGGGAGAAGTAGGTAGTGGGTAACACCCACCGTTCTGTGAGGTAATGAACGTTCTTATCTCACAGAATAGGGAAAGTGCCACAGAGACTATACTATCTCGCCTTCCGGCGGGAAAAAGGTGAAAAGTGGGCAGTAAAACTGCCCTCTCTGGCTGGTGACAGTCCAGAGTGGCAAACCCTACCTAGTGCAAGAGCAAACCTTATGAGATGAAAACATCTCATAAGGAAAGGTAGCTCGCTTGAGCTAAGGAGTAATCCTTAGCCCAGAGTAATGATCACCTAAAAACAGAACTCGGCTTACGAGCTTGCTAGAGCTTTTTATTTATGTGAAAAAAGAACTTCTTTCACTAAACCATCTGCTTTCTTATTTTTCTCTCTTTCTATGAGAGTAAATTTAATTTTCCCAAACTCTATTCTTAGGTTCCACAAATCAACAAATAAATCTCTAATTTTAGGGTCCAAAATTTTGTAATTTCCATTCTGCTGCTCTACTAATAATTTAGAGTCTGATCTAATTTCAACTTCAACCTCTTTGATTCTCTCTTTCCCTAAGAGGAGTTTTATTTTTTTTAAGGCTAAGATTGCTGCCTTGTATTCCGCTTCATTATTAGTCCCCTCACCCAAAAATTCTTTGTATTCCTTAATAACATTTCCTTTCTCATCACAAATTAAAAAAGCACTCGCTGAAGGCCCTGGATTAGATATTGCTCCCCCATCTGTAAATATTAATATCTTTTTAAGGTTTTTTACATTCATTTTTAGAAAAATATTTGACTAAACAATCTTTAAAATTTAAGAGATTTTCATTTTTAATAGAGAAACCTGATGCAGGAGGGTGGCCTCCGTAAGTTTTTAAAAACTTATCACAATTTCTCATTGCTTCCACGCTATCTACTCCCTTTGGAACTCTCACAGCTCCTCTACTTTCTTTATTTCCTCTAAAGTATATAAAAGTTGGTTTTCTAAAAATAGATTGAATTTTTGTAGCCACGGGCCCTAAAAAAGCCACGGGCCAGCTTGAATCTCCCTCAAAAACAATTTCTTCTTCACCTTTTTCTTCCAGTCTCTCCTTAATCTCTTGGGTAATTCTTTCTATCTCTTGATGCTTTCTTATATTCTTCTCCATCAAATCTTTAGCCAATATTTCTACTGTTTCTAAATCATTTTCCTTGAGAATTCTATAAATATCTGTCAAATGATCTCTCACTTCTCCTGCAGATAAATTTGAAACTATCCTAAAAGCTAATTCTCTTTCGCTATTAGGCTTTTCAAGAGAAATCTCGGAAAATATCTTTATACCTGGCCTAAAACTTTCAAAAAGAGTTGATATTCCTTTCCTAACGAAATTCTTATTATCTTCTTTTTCTACCATCATATCAGCTAAAGTAGCTATGGCTACTAGCTCTAAAAAACTCTGCTTCAAAAGGCCCTGCAATTTATTTCCTAAAATAGACTCTGACAAATAGTAAGAAAGAGCCGCCGTACACAACTCTTTAAAAGAATATTTGTCTCCTTTTTGCTTAGGATCAACAATAATAGAAGCTTTAGGCAATTTACCTAATACTTTATGATGATCAATAACAATTACTTCGAAATCCATTTTATTCGCCTTTTCTATTTCATCAAAATTGCTAATGCCACAATCTAACAAAATTAACAATGCCGGAGAATACTTCTTCAAAAAGGAAAGAGCTTTTCTACTAAGTCCATAACCTTCTTTCTGTCTATCTGGAAAATAAACTGCAGAAACCTCACCTCCTAAGTTTTTTATTGCTTCTTCCAATATCAAAAGAGACGCTGTTCCATCTAAATCAGCATCTGCATAAAGAATTATTCTCTCTTTATCCTTAATTGCTCTTTTTATTCTCTCCGCTACTTTTCTTAAATTCTTTATTTCTTCCATTTATTTTTCTAAAACTTCTATTCCTGGAAGCTTTTCCCCTGACAAGAAAGCTAAAGCTGCTCCCCCTCCCGATGAAACAAAATCAAATTTATCAAATAAGTCAGCTTTTTCTAAGAATAAAATCGTCTCTCCCCCTCCAGCTACCGTGAAAGCTTTTTCCTTAACCTCTCCAATAGCCTTTATTATTTCTTCTGTTCCTTTAGAAAACAAATCATTTTCAAAAAGACCTAAGGGACCAATAAATACTACTGTTTTAGATTCTCCTATAATTTTAGAATAAATCTCTATTGTATCAGGACCTATATCAAAAACATCTTCCTCTTTTCTTATTTCTCCCAGAGGAGTTACTCTTGTATATATACTTCCTTGACTGTCTGGGGACACAACTACATCTGTGGGGAGATAAATTTTAGAGTCCGTTAAGTCTATCTTTCTACTTATATTAGTCACTTCCTCTGAAGGTAATGGTCTTCCTACCACTATTGTTTTTGACTTCAATACCTCTTCTCCTATTTTCCCCCCTAAAAGCAAATAATCTATTCTTTTCAGCACCTTTTGAGCAAACTCTAATTTTGTTTTCACTTTTACTCCTCCTACTACAAAAGTTACAGGTCTTTTGCTCTTAAAAACCTCAGATAAATTCTCTATTTCCTCTTTAAAAGAAAATCCAATCCCATGAGGTAAAAATTTGGGCAGCAAAACAATAGAAGCATGGTTCCTATGAGCAACAGAAAAAGCTTCAGAAATGTATATATCGCCTAATTTTGAAAGAGAGCGGGCAAAATCTTCGTCATTCTCTTCTTCTCCTCTATGAAATCTTAAATTTTCTAGGAGTAATACCTCTCCATCTTTCATCTTTTTTGTCAAAGACTCTATCTTTTTTCCAACACAATCTGGGAAAAATATCACCCTTTTTAATAACTCTTTTCTTAAAAAATCAGATATAGGTTTCAAAGAAAATCTTTTTATATCTTTTCTATTTTCTATTTCTTGAGGTCTTCCAAGGTGAGAGATTATTATAACCTTAGCTTTATTTTTCAAAAGAAAATTTATCGTCTCTAAAGTTCTTTTCACCCTAAAAAAACTTTTAATCTCTCCCCCTTTATCAATAGGAAGATTATAATCTACTCTTAAAATTACCCTTTTTGATTTTAGGTTAAAGTCTTCAACTGTTTTTATTTTCTTCATCTTCTTTGTTGTCTTTTTTAGAAATTGCTTCTTTCAAAGCCTCCTTCAAAGCTGATAAACTTACTTCTTTTTTAATTGGCTTTTGTTTTGGTTCTTTTTTAGGAGAAGATATTTCTCGCTCTAAAGAAGTCTCTGTCCATTTTTTAATTTTCCCCTCAACTGTTCCTTTAGAGGTACCATATCTTTCTCTAGAAACTTTTATAATCTTTTCCTTGTTTGACTTTCTTGGAAGATCTGGTGGAGGAAGAGTTTCCGCCGAAAACGGCCTTGTAGAAACTCCATCTATCATTAATTTCACATAGATATTAAATTTAGCCAAGTTAACTAAATCATCTGCCAACACTTCTGGGGCAAATTCTTTCTCTAAAAATTCTGCGTCTTCAGCTCCTACTCTAAAAGAAACTATTGTTCCAACATTACCAAAGACAGCATCCCTCACCTTAGTACTCTTACCTGTAGGAGTCATTTCTTCTAATTGAGACAAATATTGATTTGCTAAGATAAGAGAAAGTCTATATTTCCTCGCCTCAGATAGAATATTAGCAAAAGCTTCTGTGGCAAAGTTTTGAAATTCATCGACATAAAGAAAGAAATCTTTTCTTTGATCTTCTGGAATATCCACTCTAGACATTGCTGCCAACTGAATACGAGTAATTAAAAGAGCACCCAAAAGCCTAGAAGCATCTTCTCCTACTTTTCCTTTAGAAAGATTCAAGATTAAAATCTTTCCTTCATCCATTACTTTTCTTATATCAATAGAGGATTTTACCTGCCCGATAATATTCCTTATTAAAGGAGCTGATATCAACTGACCTACCTTATTTTGAATTGCAGCCGTGGCCTCTATTTCATATCTCTGAGTATATCTAGCAAACTCCTTAACCCAGAAAAATTTAACTACAGGATCCTCAATTTTTTCTACTACCTTCTGCCGATAATCTGGATCAGCTAGCATTCTATTTACTCCTAAAAGTGTTGAGTTTGGATAATCTAAAAGTGCTAAAATGCAATTATTCAAAATATATTCCATTCTAGCTGACCAAACATCAGGCCAAATCTTCTTAAAAACCCCCATTAATCCAGCCGCTACCAGATGACGCCTTGATGCATCTACTTTTTCCATTACATTAAAAGCAATAGGATAATCAATATCTCCTGGATTAAAATAAATAACATCGTTTATTCTTTCTGAAGGCACAAAATCTAATAATTCCTCAGCAGCTTCTCCGTGGGGATCTACAAAAGCCACCCCCCTTCCTGCTTGAATATCTTGGATAGCCATATTTTTCAAAAGAGAAGTTTTCCCCATCCCTGTCTTACCAATTATATAAACATGTCTTCTTCTATCATCCAGCTTAATCCCAAAAGTCTCTTTCTTATTCCGAAAAGTCGTTCTTCCTAAATATAATATGTCATTTTTTTGCTCCATTTTATTCTCTCGGTAATATAGGTGGAGGCTCCCTTCTTTTAGATTCAATTCTCTTAATTGTAGGAGCTGGGGCTACTGTCTTTCCAGGAAAATGATAAAGAGTAGCTAATTCCTCTGTGTTTAAAACATATGTTCCTCCAGGTCGAGGGTAAAGAGTAGGCAATCTTTTAACATAAGCTCTAAAAAGCCTCCTTTTCTTCCAGTATACCCTTCTTTTCTCCATAAAAGAACTGTGAACTTTAGGCATTGTTTTTGTATTTGGTTTTAGACCATTTAAATCCTCCCAAGATATCTCTTTGAAAAATCCAAAAGGTATCCTGGCTTTCGCTTTAAAAAACACATCTTTTTTTCCAAGATAAAGAAACCTCACCAAAGATTCATAGCCAAATTTTGCAATCTTTTCTTCTATTTGTTTTACAATTTCTCTTTCTCTAGGAGTTAAAGTCATCTCTGGAAAAGAAATAAAGGTAGACTCTCCTTCTTTCTTTTCCTCCCCTGCCTCTGGAGGAATTCCATGGAAAAGAAGATCTGCAACTTTAGAAACTATCGATTTTGATTTGGGGGGTCCTGGCCTTTTTACTAGCTTGTTCACTATCTCTAATCCCTCCTTTCTCCAAGGAATTTCTTCTCTAATAGGTTTTACCCATATCTGATACCAAAGATATTCTCCTGGTTTTAAGGTAGACATTCCTTCTAAAAAACCCGCCAAAGGATCCACTCTTTTTTCCCCTTTAATTTCTTGATGCTCTTCGAAATACTTATAAGTTTTTATCGGATAAGGATTAGGTTTCGTGGTTACCTCATCAAAACCAAAAAGATCCCAGTTTTCATTGGGAATATTATGAGGAATTTTTTTAGTATAATCTTCAACCTCTTCTATTTCTACATCAGGATACTGAGCATAAATATTCGATTCTACTAAGTCTCTATAAGCTGTTGGGGTCCAAATATAAAAATGAATATCTCCTCCATCACTTACAATTTCAAAAGAAAGAGAAAGTTGAAACTTACCTTCTAGCCAAACCTCTCTCCAATCAAACACGTCGTGAATAGCATGAATTCCTGCCATCATTTCCTCTGCAGCCTTAAAAGGTCTTTCAATTTCTTTAGGTAGTTTTATCTCTAAAAGAACATATTTAACTTTCTTGTTAAACCAATTTTCTCGAAGATGCCAAAGATAGAGTTTTTGAAAAGGTCTTTTCAAAATAAAGGGAAGAATTAACCACCACCAGCTTTTTATTAGTTTGAAAAAGTAAAAGCAAAAGTACTTTAAAAAAAGAGAAATATAAGCTAGAAACCTTACTAAAAAGATAGTAAGCGAAGTTTTCTCCATCTAAACCTCTCTTATGGTATATTTTCCCTCCTTATCTCTAATAAAATAATTCCTATTCTGGAGATTTAGTAAAATCGTATTTTCCTTGACTATTCTCTGAGCAAGAACTTTCTTCACAATTTCTTCTTTTGGAAGAGGCCTTCCAGCTTTTTTTATCACCTTAGCAATTATATCCTTTACGAATCCTGGCTCATACCCCCATTCTTTAAGACCATAAATCCCCCTCCCCACAAGAACAAACCTCTGGTCTCTAATTAATTCATTGTGAACTGTCGCAGAAACAACTCTTTCTTTATTTTCCCTGCCTAATTCCGAAATAAATGTAGCTATTTCTTCAAAGTGAAGGGGTTTATTCTTTACCTTAAGAACTAAATAAGCTTTATCCTTTACTCCCTTTGGAGTTATCTCTGGCCATCCTCTCAAACCAAAAAGACCATGAGGTCCCCTAGAAATTATCTTTGAAATAGAAATATAAGATAGAAAAACCTCTTTAGTCAGGTTAGGTTTTTGTTTCTTTATTACATTGAACAATTCTCTTTCATTAAGTGTTTTCTTTTTTCTCTCTAGAAAAGAAACTATTTTTTCGATTGTTTTCTCAAGCTCATCTTTATCTTTATTTTCTAAGTAATAAAATGAATGGAACTTATCATTTTCCTTAACAAAATGTATCTTATCTGAAAGAGCAATAAGAAAAGAAAGATGATTCCCAAAATTAGGAGCTAAACTTTTCAATAAAATATCCTTTTCAGATACTCCTCCCTTCCCCTTAAGAAATCTTATAACACTATTAATAATCTTCTGGTATTGTTTTTCTTCTACCTTCTTTCTAATTTCAGAAAAAGTTTTAGCCTCAATTTGCCTTATTCTTTCTCTGCAAACGCCATAGCTTTTTCCAATTGACTCAAGGGTCTCAATATTCTTTCTAACCAAACCAAACCTCCTCTCAATTATGTCTCTCTCCCTTTTTGAGAAATCCTTCAAGAGATTTTGCTGAATTTTTTTCCAGTCTGCTTTTATCATTTTTTATTCTTGTTTATTCTTCTTTTTATAACACAATTCAAAAAATTTTCAAGCCTAAGTTCTATTCTTCTTCATCCACCAGGTTACCAGCAAAGGAGATGCAATAAAAATTGAAGAGTAAGTTCCTAAAGATATTCCTAGTATCAAAGCAAGAGCGAAATATCTCAAAGTCTCTCCTCCAAAAAAGAAAATAGCAAATAAAACAAGTAAAGTAGTTAAGGATGTATTAATAGACCTAGAAAGAGTTTGATTTAAACTTTCATTAACCGTTTCTTCAAAATTGTCATATCTCCTTCTTATTAAATTTTCCCTAATTCTATCAAACACAACAACTGAATCATTAATAGAATAACCAAAAACTGTTAAGAGAGCTGTAATTATAGGAATAGTAATTTCCACATTGTAAAATTTCCCTAAGATAGAAAATATACCTACAGGTATAAAAACATCATGAAACAGAGCCAAGACTCCCGCTACTCCATATTGCCAAGATTTCACAGGTCTCATAACTCTTCTAAAGGCAAATGTAATATAAATAATGATGGAAATTATAGAAAGTAAAATTAAATATTCTGTCTTCTTCTTTAATTCCCTTCCTATAACTGGGCCTATTGATTCAAATCTTAGTTCTTCTATTTTTCTCCCTTCGCCTAGCTTACTTAGAATCTTTTGATGGGTTGTTTCATCAATATCTTTCATTCTAATAATCGCTGTACTTTGATTGGTTGTTTGAACTATAGCATCTTTAATACCTATTTCAGCCAAAGAATCTCTGATTTCCTGACTAGAAGGAGTCTCTTGACTATACTTTATTTCCAAGATACTCCCTCCTCTAAACTCAATACTTGTCTTAATACCAAATAAAAATATCGATAATAAGCTTATTAGAATAAGGGTTCCCGAGATAGCATAATAAATCTTTCTTTTTCTTACAAAATTAAAATGAAATTTTATCCCCATATTTTTTTATATCTTTCTAACCTTGTACCAACGCATAAATCTAAGAAATTCTTTGTAATAAATACTGCTGAAAACATACTCACTAAAATTCCAAGCGTTAAAGTAAATCCAAAGCCCTTAACAAATCCAGACCCTAGAGAAAAAAGAATAATAGCTACCAAAAGAGTTGTCATATTCCCATCTCTAATTGATGGCCATGCTCTTTTAAAGCCTTCTTCTACCACTACAGATAACGGTTCTCCTTTCCTTAGTTCCTCTCTCATTCGAGAGAATATAAGTACATTTGCATCAACGGCCATACCAATTGAAAGCAAGAAACCTGCGATTCCTGCTAATGTTATTGTTACTGAAGCAGCTTTAAAAATAGCTAACATAAAAATAACATAGAAAATTAGAGATAAGGAAGCTAAAATTCCAGGGAAACGGTAGAATAATATCATAAATATAATAACTGCTAAAAATCCGTATATGCCGGCTTTAAGAGATTTTTGAAGAGATATTTCACCTAAAATTGGCCCCACTGTCTCTTGTGAGATTAAAGTAATAGGAGCCGGAAGAGCTCCCGCGTTAAGATTCTGAGCCAATTTTTTAGCTTCTTGAACAGTAAATTTTCCTGAAATTCTCGCCTCCCCTGAAGGAATTTCTTCTCTAACTACAGGAGCTGAAATACGAACATTATCAATATAGATAGCTAATCTTTTACCAACATTTCTTTTGGTGATTTCGTCAAATATCTTTGCTCCCTCTTTATTAAAATACAATAAAACTATCGGTTCTCCTGTGGTTTGGTCAAAATCCATCCTAGCTCCCTTAAGATATTTTCCTGTAAGATTTGTACTCTTAAAATAAGGATCTTCTAAAGCTAACTGCCAGTTCTCTATCTTGCTTACTTCTTCAGGAGTTTTCCCTTCTACTTCCTTTCTCTTGGCTAAAATTTTATCTGTTTCCTCTTTTGGTCTTTCTTCCTTAAACTCTAATACCGGAGTTTCCCCAATCATTTTAATAGCCTGATTAACATCTTTTACTCCTGCCAATTCTATAATCAACCTTGTATCTCTTCCTTTTTTCTCTATTTGAACAACGGGTTCTTTTACCCCAAAAATATTTACCCTCCTCTCCATTATGTCTCTTAATCCAGAGAGTGTTGAGTCTATATCCTGGTTTTCAATTTTAGAAAGATCAATTTTATAAATTAGGTGAGTTCCTCCTTGAAGATCTAAACCCATCTTAAACTCTTTATAAGGGAAATGATTTATCCTCTTAGGGTAATCAAAAATAGCTGAGACCACCACCAGCGAAAGAATGATTGATAAAATTATCAATTGTTTAGTCTTCATAAATATTTTCTTATTTTACACTTTAAAAACGCTTTCGTCAAAACCTATAAAGCAGCGAGGGAAGCTGATATAATTGCTGTTAGAAAAATTCCATCAAAAACTCCTGCCCCTCCAATAGAAAGAGCTCCTCTATATTTCTTTATGTCAGGAAGATGAAAAAGATCTGCTCCAATCAATGTTCCCAGAACTCCTGAAATGAAAGCACAAGGAGCGGCAAAATGATATGCAAAAATTAAAGAAAGCCCCGCCGAAAAAAGTGGGGGCAGAAAACCCGGAATAGCAATCCCCACCCCTGGAACTGGCCTTGCTAAAAAATAGCACAGCATAATCATCAAACCCGTAATTAGAAAAACTGAAGAGAGAGCTTCAAACGGAAGTTTAATCAATAAATAAAAAGAAATTAAAAGAGGAATCAATCCCCCTCCAAGATTAATAAAAATTCCTTCTGTTATTATTCTTTCCTTGGTAATTAATCCAAATAATTTTCTCTCTTTAATATAGAAATATCTTCTTTTAGAAACCGGTATGTTTATAAAGGAGCCTAAGATAATTAAGAGCAGTAAAATAAAAGTTAAGTCAGCTGAAATTCCTAAGTTTTTAAAACCAAATTCTAATAAATGAAAAAACAACACGCTAAAAAGAAATGGCAACCAAAGTAAAAACAGAAATATTATTGGGAGTAAAAACATAAATTATATTTAAACTTCTTTTATTTCTTCCACTTTTAAAAGAGTAGACACAAAAGAACCCTCCAAGAAATTCATTAACTCCTGAAACTTCTTGTGTCCTTCTATTTTAAATTCCACCACTGGATCTTGCTGACCATAGGCTCTTAATCTTACGGAGTCTTTAAGATGCTCTACAATTTCTAAATAATCTATCCAAAACCTATTACTCAAGTTTAAAAAGATATTCCTTCCTACTTCTAAAAACTTTTCTCTTCCAAACACCTCTTCTCTTTCCTTTATTTCCTTCTCAGGTATTCCTTGCTTTCTGAAAATATCTAAAAATATTTCCTCCAATTTTGAATAGCCAGCAAATAATATCTCTCTTCTCTTTTTATAGAAAATATCTCTGTGTTTGTTTAACACATCGTCGTACTCTAAAAGATGCCTTCTTAAGTCAAAATTCATCCCTTCAATTTTTGCTTGAGCTTTTTCAATTATCCCCGATATCATCTTTGACTCAATTGGTTCATCCTCTGAAATTTTAAGCATTTCTACCAACCTTTTTACCTTCTCTCCCCCAAATATTCTTAGAAGATCATCCTCAAGAGAAAGAAAAAACTGAGACTCACCCGGATCTCCTTGCCTCCCGGATCTACCTCTTAGTTGATCGTCAATTCTCCTTGCTTCATGTCTTTCTGTCCCCAAAACAAACAACCCTCCTAATTCTTTCACTTTCTGAGCTTCTTTCTCATCAGGAGGATTTCCACCTAAAATAATATCTACCCCTCTCCCTGCCATATTAGTAGCTACCGTTACTTGACCCAATTTCCCTGCCTGAGCAATAATTTCTCCTTCTCTCTCATGATTCTTTGCGTTTAAAATCTCATGAGGAATACCTATTCTTTTTAAAAGAGAGCTTAAATACTCATTAATTTCTACCGATCTTGTTCCTACTAATATTGGTTGCCCTTTTTTATGCCTGTTTTCAATTTCTTTTAAAATAGCTCTAAATTTTCCCTCTTTTGTTTTTAAAACCCTATCTGGCAAATCTTTCCTTACCATAGGTTTATTCGTGGGCACGACAATAACTTCCAAGTTGTAAACTTTATCAAACTCTTCTGCTGATGTAACTGCTGTTCCTGTCATTCCAGCAAGTTTCTTGTAAAGCCTAAAGAAATTTTGGAAAGTAATTGAGGCTAGGGTAATAGATTCGGGTTGAATAGGTACTCCTTCTTTAGCTTCAATAGCCTGATGTAAACCTCCCGACCATCTTCTTCCAGGCATCAGCCTGCCTGTAAACTCATCTATAATAACTATTTTTCCATTTTTAACAATATAATCTCTATCTTTTTTGAATAAGGCTTCTGCTCTTAGAGCTTGTTCTAAGTGGTGTAAATATCTTACTCCTTTCTCTTGATAAATATCTCTCATGCCTAAAATCTTTTCTACTCTTTCTATCCCCTCCTCCGTAAGAGTTACTGCTTTATATTTTTCATCTATCACATAATCTACATTTTTTTGAAGTTTCGGCATAATCATTGCAAACTCTTTATACATTCCTGAGCTTTCTGTATCAGGAGCAGATATTATTAAAGGAGTCCTTGCTTCATCAATTAAAATAGAATCTACCTCATCGACAATAGCATAATTCAATTCTCTTTGAACAATTTCCTCTTTACTAAAAGCCATATTATCTCTCAAGTAATCAAATCCAAACTCATTATTTGTCCCATAGGTAATATCGGCTAAGTAAGCTTCCTTTCTTGAACAAGGCCTTAGGAAATCCTCAACAACCTTAAAAGAACCTAATTCGTCTCTAACTTTATCTTTTTCTTCGTTAGGTTTTTTATAGGCAGGGTCATATAGAAATGACTGCTCATGATTTAAACACCCTACTGTTAAACCCAAAAAATTATAAATCTGACCCATCCAGACAGCATCTCTCCTTGCTAAATAGTCATTGACCGTTATAATATGAACCCCTTTCTCCTCAAGAGCATTTAAATAAACTGGAAGAGTAGCTGCTAAAGTTTTACCCTCTCCTGTTTTCATTTCCGCTATCTTTCCTTGATGAAGAACTATCCCTCCTATCAACTGAACATCATAATGACGTTGCTTTAAAGTTCTCTTAGAAGCTTCCCTCACAGCAGCAAATGCTTCTGGCAAAACATCATCTAGAGATTCACTCTTTCTGATCCTTATTTTAAACTCCTCTGTTTTTTTTCTTAACTCCTCATCAGAAAGCAAAGAAAATTCCCTTTCTAAAGAATTTATTCTGTTAATAATAGGTCTTATTTTTTCTAAGTATCTTGTATTATAATCTTTAAAAAATTTTTTCCAGATCATTTTAATTCTCCTTATCTTATAATAAGGAATCTTTCTCTTCAAGAGAAATAATAA
>CAZLLZ010000006.1:0-12249 GCA_964560945.1 uncultured Candidatus Saccharibacteria bacterium
CTTCCCGCCCCTATTCCTTTAACAAAAATTTTTACTTTTTGAGGCATTAATTTTCTTACTGCATCTGCTATCACTTCTGCTACTTTTGAAGCAGCAAAAGGGGTAGCTTTTCTTGTTCCCTTAAAACCTATTCTTCCTGCACTACTCCAAGCCAAAACACTTCCATTTTTATCAGTTAAAGTAATTATTGTATTGTTATAAGAAGAAGAAATATAAATCCTTGCCTCATCAAGAACCTTTCTTTTTTTTAATATCTCTTTTCTTAATAGTTGATCTACCTTTTCTTTTTCTTTTAAAACTTCCTGAGAAGATTTTTTAATAACTTTCTTTTTTCCCATATTCCAAAATTATTATTTAGGAGCAGGTGGCTTTCTTCTACCAGAACCCACCGTTCTCCTCACATTTCCCCTCACTGTCCGCGAATTTCTTTTAGTCCTTTGTCCTCTCACAGGAAGACTTCTCTCATGTCTTAGTCCTCGCCAACTTCTTATTCTTCTTAACCTTTTAATAGAATTTATTATTTCCCTTCTCAAATCCCCTTCTATTCTAAAATTTTTCTCTATATAATCTGTTAGAGCAGCTATCTCTTTCTCTGAAAGATCTTTAGTTTTCTTATCTGGATTTATATCAACTGCCTTTAATATTTTCCTACTCGAAGAGGGACCTATTCCGTAGATATAGGTTAAAGCAACCCTTATTTGTTTTTCAGTTGGTATATTAACTCCTGCTATTCTAGGCATAATTCCTAAATAATAAATCAACCCTGTCTTTGTTTATGCTTAGGGTTTTTTTTACAAATAACATACACTCTTCCCTTTCTTCTTACAATCTTGCAATGCTTACATATTTTTTTAACAGATGATCTTACCTTCATTTTATTTTCCTCTCCATATTATTCTCCCCCTCTTTCTGTCGTAGGGAGACATTTCTACGGTTACTTTATCTCCAGGGATAATTTTAATATGAAAATGGCGCATACGGCCAGATAAATAAGCAATTACCTCTGTTCCGTCTTTTAGCCTTACTTTAAAGTTCAAATCTGTTAAGCTCTCCAAAACTATCCCCTCTTCTTTAATTGTTCCCCCTTTTGTCATTGGCAATATTTTTCAGAATAGCAAATTAGTTTTTATCAGTCAAGAGATACCTTCAATATAATTCTTTCCTTTCGAGAAGGTATTTTTTTTATAAAAGAAGGGATTACCTTGATAGAAACCTTTGAAATACCTGGATGGCTCATTAGCATCTTCTCTGCTTCAATTATCTTTTTCTTCCGAATATATTTTTTAAGCTCTTCCATGCTGATTTTTTTAAAAATAGAGGCTTCTATACTTACTACCATTAATACTTGACCCTTACTCTCTTCTATTTTATCTACATTCCAATTAATCGAAAGTTCATTTAGATTGATATCTTCGTTATCAGAAATTCTGTCATTTATATAACTTAAAACTACTTTTCTCAAATCGTCTCTTTTAAATGAAAAACCCCTTACTTTCCCTTCAACATAATAAGTAAATTTAGTTGTGACTTCTCCTTCTTTAGCAGAAGCATACTCTTTAGTTACCTCCTGGGAAATTGTTCCTGGGAAGATATAAATTCTTTCTTCATTTTCCTTGTCTTTTATCTCATCTTTTTGCTTTTGCTCTAACCTATTTTTTGTATCCTCTTCAGCTTTCTCCAAATCCTCTTTTGTAACCTTAAATGATTTCTCGCTTGATCCTCCTTCCATATTTCCTAAGGACTTAGCATAAAAATAAGTGTAAGAAGCTGTTCCTGATAACCCAGGAATAGAAAATGTTGTAGGACCTATATTATAATCCTCACCTGCTTGGCTTGCCTCCACTTCAATATCCACTGTACCCGGAACCCACTTTCCATTCTCAAATCTTTTGCCAGGAACTACGAATCTCTCGGGAGATATAAAAATCTTTCCTCCAGCCGACATAAATCTAGTCTTAGCCCGAAATGGAATTGAATGAGTTGAATATTCATTAAAAACTCTTATTTTCCCTCTCGCCTTTTCACCCTCAGAAGCCTTACCTGTAGCATTAAACTCTTGAGAAACAGAAGTCACCAGCTCCACATAACTTCCTGGAATTATTTTCTCTCTTAAAGAAATTTTTTCTGCATCTTTGGAAACTAAAACATCGATTTTATCTTTCATTATTCGCTTCTCAGGATAGACAGTAATTTCTGCTTTAGAATAATAGGAAAAAAATGAAAAAAATAAAATTATTCCAAAAAATAAAATAGCCAACAGGGTACCATATCTCCTTTTGCGGTATTTTAAAGTTGGTCTCTTCCGGTAAGAACCTTTTTCTTCTTTACCTTTATACAAAATATGTTTTCTCTGAGGTGGAAGAATATCAAAATATTTTCCCATAAATTTTTATTTTTTTTCTAAAATAGCTTTTATCCTTCTTATTCCTGCTCCTGCTGATTTCTCTTTTATTATCTTAAACCTTCCTAATTCCCCTGTTTCTCTTACATGAGGGCCCGCACAAATCTCCCTTGAAAAATCACCAATAGAATAAACCGTTACTCTTTCT
The DNA here is from genome assembly GCA_964560945.1 of uncultured Candidatus Saccharibacteria bacterium. Taxonomy (GTDB): domain Bacteria; phylum Patescibacteriota; class Minisyncoccia; order Minisyncoccales; family CAZLLZ01; genus CAZLLZ01. The sequence continues at coordinate 2,550 of CAZLLZ010000006.1, forward strand.
GGATATTTCTCTTTGAAAAAAGCTATGGCCCCCGAATTAATAGCTTCTTCTAAACTCATTTCTTCTTTCTTCACTTTTAAATTCTCTTTTATCTTCTCGTTTACAAGATCCTCTACCTTTTTTATCTCCTCTGGTGTTAGCTTTCTTGGATGAGAAAAATCAAATCTTAATCTTTCTGGGGTAATATCGGATCCCATTTGTTTAACATGACTCCCTAGCACTTTCCTCAAGGCAGCATGAAGCAAATGAGTAGCTGTATGAAGTTTTACTGCTTCATAGGTAGCTCCTCTGCCTATTCCACCAAATTTCCTTTCAGCTCCAGCCCTCGAAACTTCTCTGTGAATTTCAAAAGCTTTTTTAAAGCCTTCTCTATCAACCGTAAATCCTTTTTCTTTAGAAATTTCATCTATCAGCTCTAAAGGAAAACCATATGTCTCATATAAGTAAAATACTTCCTCTCCTCTTAAAATCCTGTCTTCTTTTATTTTAAACAATTTATTCAACTTTTTTAAGCCACCTTCTAACGTTTTCTCAAATCTCTCCTCCTCTTTTTCTAAAATAACCATTATATCTTCTTCACTTCTCTTAAGCTCTGGATAAAAATCTCTATAAATTTCAATTACTCTCTGAGAAACCGGAATAATAAATCCCTTGTTTGCATCAAGTAATTTACCATACCTTATAGCTCTTCTAATTAATCTTCTCAAAACATATCCCCTTTCAACATTAGATGGATTAATTCCTTCAGAACCTATAAAGGTAGCTCCTTTAATATGATCTGCGATGATTCTGAAGAATCTCTTATTATTCTCGTATTTCTTTCCTGTCTGTTTTTCTATCTCTTCTATCTCAGGAAAAAAAATCCCTGTCTCATAAGCTGAGCTCTTTTTTTCTAATATAGAAAGCATTCTTTCAAAGCCCGCCCCCGTATCCACACTTTTTTGAGACAAAGGAATAAATTTCCCCTCCTCTGTTTTATCGTACTCCATGAAGACAAGGTTCCAAATCTCAACAAATCTATTACATTCTTTTGAGTTTACCTTACATTCCTTCCCAGGAATATTGAATTCTTCTCCTCGGTCATAATGAATCTCAGTATTAGGTCCACAAGGACCTGTTTTACTTACTGGTCCCCAGAAATTATCTTCCATACCAAACTCTAAAATCCTATCTTTCGGAATACCAAACTTCTGCCAAAGCTCCACCGATTCTTCATCTTTTGGAACTCCTCTCTCCCCTCTAAAAACTGTTATCCAAAATCTATTTTTATCTAATCCCAACACCTCTGTTAAAAACTCTAATGCCAACGATATTGCTTCTTTTTTAAAATACCCCGATTTCTCATCTTTCCCGATAGACCAATTCCCTAGCATCTCAAAGAAAGTATGATGGATGTCATCTCCAATTTCTTCAATATCATCTGAGCGAAAACATTTCTGGATAGAAGTAAGAGCTCTTTGACCAAAATCTTTTACAGGATCTTTTTCTCCTAAAAAATAGGGCTCAAATTGTTGCATACCAGCAGTAGTAAAGAGAACTGAAGAGTCTGTTGGAATCAATGATGATGAGAGAACTATTTTATGCCCTTTTCTTTGGAAAAAATCTAAAAAAGCTTTTCTTAATTCTGAAGCTTTCATATTCCCCTTATTTTATATAAAAAAAATATAAAAAACAAACTCTTTCCTTTATAAACTAATATTCATCGAAAGAAAAAAGAAACTTACTTCTTCTTCGCCTTGTGTCTCATCTTCTTCCTTTTCTTCTTAAGCTTATGCTTTTTTATCTTCCTCCTTTTCTGCTTCTTTTTTGTGCCCATATTCTTTTTATAAATTGATTTTATTTTAAATGAAAAATATCTTTTTATCAATAAAAATAAAAAAAGAAACTTTTTCCCTTATTATTTGGAGCCTGATCACTATCCTTTCTTTTTTGAAGGGGATGCAGTAAAAAAGTCATTAAGGATAGTGATCAGGTTTCTCCTTAAAAAGAGCTTCTCCAATATGCTTCATATTATAAAATATTAGAATATTTTATCAAGAGAACCTATCAGCAACAATAGAAGCCGCATAAGACTCAGGCTTTATCTTTGCTTCAAAACCATTACTTCTTATTAGTCCTATAACTTCTCTTATCATATCTTTTGTAATCCCATTGCCTCCAACATCAGCATGAATGTATTTAAACTCTAGGTTAGATTTAAAATCCTCTTTAGAAATTTTCTCCCCCAAGTTCTCTTTGAGAGCCAAAGCCACATCACAGGAAATCAAAACTTCTTGAAGAATTCTATCTCTCCAGGTTTTAAATTTTCTATCTCTATATCTAACTCTTTTTAAAAAAAATCTTCCTCCCTCCCCTTTTCTTAAAAGAACAATAGCTACAGGAAAATCTGGTTCTTCTCCAGAAGAAGAATCACATCCCACTACTAGCTCATAAGACTTATCCGGACTTTCTTTTATCCAATCCAAAACTTCCTCCACCACTTCTTGGAAAGAAAGATTTCCCTTCGTAGGATTAAAAAATTTAAATTTCTTTACTTCTTGATTCATTTTGAGGATTCTAAGAAAATATTTATTTTCTGTCAATTCCTTCTATAGATTCTACTATTTTTTGAAATTCCTTTTTATTTGCAGAAGCTGATCCCACTAAAACTCCATCTACCCTCCCATTTCTCAGAATATCTGATACATTTTCTGAATTTACACTTCCTCCATAGAGAATCTTTATCCTCTCGGATTCTTTCCCGTAGAGTTTGAATAGCAGTTTCTTAATAAAAATAGAGGCTGTTTCAATATCTCTTATCTTGCAAGACTTATGACCCCCAATAGCCCAAATAGGTTCATAAGCCACTAAAATTTCATTTCTCCTAATAGATCCCTTAGAAATTCCTCTAAGGGCATTAACTATCTCTTTCTCTAAAACTTTGAATGTTCTACCTTCTTTTTTATCTTGATAACTCTCTCCAATACAGATTACCGGAGATAACTTTTCTTTTAGGGCTGATTTAACTTTTATATTTACTAATTCATCTGTCTCGCCAAACATTATCCTTCTCTCCGAGTGACCAATTATCACATAAGAGACCTTGAAATCTCTTAACATCACTGGAGAAATTTCTCCAGTAAAAGCTCCTCCATTCTCAAAAAATATATTCTGAGCACCGAGAGAAATATTCTCTTGGTTTTTAAAAAGATAAAAATAAAGAGAGGGAGGGAATACAATTATTTTTGTTCTTTTTAATTTCTTAATCCTACCTATAAGACTCAGAAATTTTTTAACCTCTCTTTCCTTATTTATATAACATTTCCAATTAGCTCCAAAAATATACTTCATATTTTTTGCTTCCTAAGATACTCTGCTGCTTTCTCTGGAGGGACAGTAGAGATTTCCATTTTAGTCCCTATTTCAAATCCTGCTATCATTGAAGTTTTAGGAAGTATAGTCCAATGCCAATGATAGTAAGGATAATTCTTACCATCACAAGGAGCTGTATGAAGATAAAAGTTATATGCTGGGTCTCCTAAGCCTTTATAAAGTTTTAACAAGGCCACCTTAAAGGCCTCGGCTAATAACCACTTCTGACTCTCCGTAATTTCCTCAAAATAAGGAGAATGTTTTTTAGGAGAAATTATTAATTCAAAAGCTGCCTTTGAAGCAAAAGGACAAACTACCTGGAACCCTTTATTTTCAAAAACTAACCTTTCTTTTACTTTCCTCTCCCATTTATTCATCACACAATAGACACACTTTTTATATTTTCGAAAATATTTCTTAGCATTATCCAGAGCTCTTCTTAAATCCGGATCTATTAAAGGCGTTGTGATTATCTGCGAATGAGGGTGAGGGATTGAAGCTCCTGCTTCAGCTCCATAATTTTGAAACATCGAAATATAATTAACAAATTTCTTACGCTTCAAAGAAATGTATCTTTCTTGAAATACATCTACAGCCTCTTTCATTTCTTCCAATGAAAATTTTGCCATTGGTTTGCAATGACTTCTATAAACAACAACTTCGTGGTAACCCACCGCATCCATCTTTTGATAAACCTTCCCTTCATTTACTTTCCTTAAATAACGAAATGGCAAAAGAGCAGGATATTTATTAGGAATAACTATTGTTGTCCAGTTAGAAGGAATTTTTTCAGAAAGAGAGATTTTTTTCCTATGAGAATAAATAAGAGTAGGTTTTTCTTGAGTTTCTATATGACAAAAAGGACACCTTTTAGGAGATATTGATGATTTTATTCTCTTTTCTTTTTTAAAAAGTTCGGGTCTTTTTGATCTCCCTGTAGCTATAATCACCCAGTCTTTAGAAACTAAATCCATTCTTAATTCTGATGGAAGTTTTACTTCCTTCTTGTCTTTTATCTTTTTTCTCATATAGTTTATTTTACATTACTAAGAGTGAAATGAAAAATTTATTTTATCCACTCTGTTAGAACTTCCGCTTTCCCGTTTACTATTGCTATCATATGCTCAAAATGAGCTGAAAGTAACCCGTCTATTGTCTCATAAGAAAAACCATCTCTTCCTAGAACAACTTTTCCGCTTCCAAAAGCTACCATAGGTTCTATACAAATTACCATTCCCTCCTTTAATTTCTCTCCTCTATGACGTTTTCCAAAATTTAAAACTTGGGGATCCTCATGAAGTTCTTTCCCTATTCCATGTCCACATAGCTCTTTTACCACACTAAAACCCTGAGACTCTACATATCTCTCAATTGTATTCCCTATATCTCCTACTGTATTCCCTACCCTGACTTTTTTTATTGCTAATTTTAAAGATTTTTTTGTAGCTTTAATTAACCTAGCAGCTTCTGAATCTATCTTGCCCACTCCTACTGTAAAAGCCATATCTGTATGAAACCCTTTCCAAAGCAATCCTCCGTCAATAGAAATAATATCTCCTTCCTTTAATTCATAATCTGAAGGAACCCCATGAACAACTGTTTCATTAACTGAAGTACAAATTGCTGCCGGGAAACTACCATAACCTAAAAAATTTGGAGAAGCTCCGACTTTTTTTATTAATCCCCTTGCTAAATTATCCAAATCTTTTGTTTTTATGCCAGGTTTTACTATCTTTCTCAACTCTCCCATCACAAAAGAGAGCTTTTGAGCGCCCTCTTTCATTATTTCAATCTCTCTCTTACTCTTAAGAGAAATCATAAAGAAAGAACTTTCAGGATATTTTTATGAATTTTATCTGGAGGAGGAGCACCGTTTATCTCAAAAATCTTAAAACGATGTTTTCTTAAGTAATTAATAACTGGCTTTGTTCTCTCTTCGTATTCTTTTAATCTAAATTTAATTATTTCAGGCTTGTCATCCTTCCTTCTAACAAGCTTCGATCCATCTAAAGGACAATGTTTTAAATTTTTTGTCTCTTTATTATAAATAATAGGATGACGCATAAGCTCACAGCTTCTCCTGTGAGAATTCCTCCAAATAGAATCCTTCGCCGAAAGTTTTAAAAAAATAACTTTTATACTCTTTTTTTCATAAAACTTTTCAAGAAACGGCACAATCTTTTCAGCTTCATACAATGTTCTGGGCGAACCTGAAAAAACAATTCCTTTTTCTTCTCTATATAATCTTTTTATTTCTTCTTTCACCCAGAAAGTAATCAAGGGAGGACTCATTAATTCTCCTGCATCTCTCATCTTTTTCTCTTTTTCTAAAGAATAAACTTTCCCTTCAATTTTTACTTTCTCTCCCTTTTTAGCATTTCTGAATTTCCGCTCAATAACTGCACTTGTCTCCAAGTGAACTATATCTAAATAATCAGCTAATAATCCTGCTTGTGTTCCCTTCCCTGATCCTGGAGGCCCTAAGATAATTACAACTGGAGTTTTTAATCTTTTAGTACGCCTCATATTCTCTCATCTTCACTTGAGCTTTAATTCTCTTCATAGTTTCTAAAATTACACTTACGATAATCAGCAAAGAGGTACCCCCTATCAGAAATCTGAACTCTCTTATGCTTGTAGTAGACTGAATAATATAAGGTAGAATTGCTACTAGGCCTAAGAAAACTCCTCCTACAACTAGTATCCTACTAACTATATAAGAAAGATACTTTTCTGTAGCTCTACCCGGTCTAATTCCAGGAATAAAAGCCCCTGACCTCTGGAGATTCTCTGAAATTGCTTTAGGATCAAATACAATAGCCGTATAAAAATAGGTAAAAACAAATACCAAGAAAAAGTAAAGGATTTCATTAACTACTGAATTTTTAAACCAAAAAACTAGAGATTTTCCAAAATGAGCAAGCATTGCTGAGTGAGAGTTAGAAAGCATACTTCCTATCATTCCAGGGAATAGTAATAAAGATAGTGCGAAAATAATAGGAATAACTCCTGCCGGATTAAGAGGCACTGGAAGATAAGTTGAAACTCCACCATATATTTTATTTCCTCTCACCCTCTTAGCATAAGAAATAGGAATATTTCTCCGAGATTCTGTAACATAAATCACAGCAGCAATTATAATAATAGAAGATATAAAGAAAAGAATATAAGAAAAAAGCTGGGTATATTGAAAAGTAACAATCATCTCTTTAATGTTTTCTGGAAAACGAGCCACAATTCCAGCAAAAATTAAAAGAGAAATTCCATTCCCTATCCCCTTTTCAGTAATCAACTCTCCTAACCACATTAAAGAAACTGTTCCTGCTGTAATAGCCATAATTGAAGCAAAAAGAGAAAGAGGGGTTAGATTAGGAATTAAACCTTGTCTTTGAAAGAGAACCAGCATTCCAAATGATTGGAGTATTGCCAAAGGAACTGTCAAAATTCTTCCGTATTGATTGAACTTTGCCCTTCCTGCCTCTCCTTCCTCCTTATACATCTCTTCCAAAGAAGGAAAAATCATCGTTAATAGCTGAAGTATAATAACACTGGTAATATAAGGCCCTAATCCCAACATAGCAATTGAGATTCTGCTCATTGCTCCTCCAGTAAATAGATTTAGTAACCCAAAGACTTGATTCCTTAAGAAAAATTCTCTTAACTTTTCTAAATCAATACCCGGAATAGGAATGTTGGCCATTATCCTAAAAACAACAAAAACTCCTAAAACATAGAGGATCTTTTTTCTAAGATCTTTGTCTTTTATTGCTTTAAATAAGGTTTTGAGCCACATTAATTTATTCTATTACTTTTCCTCCTGCTTTTTCAATTTTCTCTGCAGCTGTATCTGAAACTTCTATCCCTTTTACTATTAATTTCTTCTTTATCTCTCCTCTCGCTAATATTTTAATCCTAGGAATTTTTCCCTTTACCTTTTCCACAATCCCTAAATTTACTAAAACTCTAGGAGATATCTCAGATACTTTCTGGGGAATTTTTCCCTCAAGATCAGACAAGTTTAAAACAACTGGTTTTTCTTTAAATGGATTAAACTCATAACCCCTGAGCTTATGATACCTTTTAATTATTTGCCTTATCAAAGGTTGAAATTTCCTTCCAGATCTAGCTTTTTGCCCTTTGACACCTTTCCCAGAATAGGTACCTCTTTTTCCTCCCCTTCCAGTTCTCTTTCTTCCTTTAAATCCTCTTGGTCTTTTTAATATAATATTTACCATTTTCAAAAAATTATTTAGAAACTTTTAATTTCGACAATGCCTTTATAGTAGCTCTTGCATTATTAATTTTGTTTCTAGACTTAGAAAGAAGTTTGGAAGAGATATTTTCTATCCCCGCTAAAGAGCAAACTATCCTAACTACACCACCTGCAATTAACCCCTTTCCTTCTTTTTGTGGTCTCAAAAATACCCTAGCTGCACCAAATTTAGCTTCTACCTCATGAGGAATAGTCCCTTTTTCTGTGATAGGAACCTCGATTACATTCTTTATCGCTTTCTTCTTTGCTTTCCCAATAGATTCTGCCACATCCAAAGCCTTGCCTATCCCTAAGCCCACTTTTCCATTTTTATTTCCCACTATCATAACAGCTCGAAACCTAAGCCTCCTTCCACCAGCTTTCATTCTCTCTACTCTTGTTAAATGAAGTAATTGTGATTCAAACTCTTCCCTTTTTCCTGTTTCCTGTTTTTGATTTTCTTTTTTCTTATCCATATTACTTTATTTTAAAATTTTATTCCTCCCTCTCTTGCTCCTTCCGCTAAAGACTTAACCCTCCCATGGTATTTGTATCCTCCCCTATCAAAAACTACCTCTTTTATTCCTTTCTCTAACGCTTTTTTAGCTAATAACCTTCCCACAAGAAAAGCTCTCTCTGTCTTTGTCTTTCCTTTCTTCTCTTTTTCGGTTAAATTCTTATCGCTCACAGAAAAGATTACTCTTTTTTCCTTCTCATCAAAAATCTGTCCATAAATATACTTTAAAGACCTAAAAACTATCAATCTAGGAAGACTTCTTTTACTTAAAATCTTATGCCTAATTCTTGTATGTCTTAATACTCTTTTTTCTCTATTGGTTAGTTTCCTCATGATCCTGAAGCAACAGCTTTTTTAGCTACCTTTGTTCTTACTTCCTCACCTAAATATCTAATTCCTTTCCCTTTATATGGCTCCGGGGGCCTTATATCTCTAATTTTAGCTGCTATCTGACCTACTTTTTCTTTCCTTACTCCAGAAATAGTAATAATGTTTTTCTCTACAGAAAAATCAATCCCTTCGGGCTTTTTTATTTTTACCTCATGAGAAAATCCAACATTTAAGATTAAATTTTCTCCTTCTACTCTTGCTTTATAACCTACCCCTCTTATTTCTAATTTCTTCTCAAACCCTTCAGAAACTCCTTTTACCATATTGGCAATTAGAGCCCTGTATAATCCCCAAAAAGCTTTTGTGTTTTTTGATTTCTTGCCAGGGGAGACTACAATCTTTTCATCATCTTTTTCTACTTTTACCTCTCTCCGTAATCTAAGAGAAAGTTCCCCCTTAGAACCTTTTACAAAAATCTTGCTTCCCTCTATTTTTATCTCAACTCCACTCGGGATACTTATTGGTTTTTTACCTATTCTACTCATTTTTACCAAATCTCACATATATATTCTCCCCCAACCTTTTTTCTTTTAGCTTCTTTATTCGTCATCAATCCTTTAGAAGTAGAAATTATCCCTATCCCAAAACCTCCTTTCACTTTTTTTACATCTTTTGATTTTACGTATACTCTCCTAGAAGGCTTTGAAATCATTTTGAAATCTCTCAGTGCGGGAGTCTTATCATTGTTGTATTTAAGAATAATTTTTATAAATTTCCTTGTTCCTCTTCCCCTTTTTTCTATACCCTGAATAAACCCTTCATTTTCTAAAATTTTTGCTATTTGAAACTTTACCTTTGAAAAAGGAACTTTTACTATCTCATGGTAGACAGCTTCAGCATTCTTTATCCTATTAAGAAAATCAGCTATAGGATCCATAATTTTAATCTTACCAACTTGATTTCTTAACACCAGGAATCAATCCTTTGCTAGCTAACTCTCTAAAACATATCCTGCACAGTCCAAATTCCCTCATATACCCCTTCTTTCTACCACACCTCCAACATCGGTTAACCTTCCTGGTTTTATATTTTGGTTTCTTTTTTGATTTTTCAATTAAAGCTTTTCTTGTCATTTTTTTATTTTTCTTTAAAAGGAAAACCTAAAAGTTTGAATAATTGTATAGCTTCCTCTCTACTTTTTGCTGTAGTAACTACTGTTATTTCAAATCCAAATTCAGCCTTAACCTTCT
>CAZLLZ010000007.1:0-11743 GCA_964560945.1 uncultured Candidatus Saccharibacteria bacterium
AAGGACGACCAATTCCGTTTTTTTCTAATTCTTTTATAAGAGTAGCTTCTGTATATCGGGGGGGTGGTTGAGTGAAATGCTGTGAGGAAATAATTTTTCTAGCTTTTATTTTTTCTTCTTTTTTCAGGTTGGGTAGATTAGTTTCTGTAAAAGAGAGAGGATAAACTTTTAGGAATCCATCAAAAATAAGAGTTTGCCCACTTGCCGAGAATCCATATTTTTTAACTCTAAAAAAAACAGATTTTTGGGAGAATACAGCGCTTTTCATCTGAGTGGCCAAAAATCTTCTCCATATGAGGTCATATAGTCTAAAATGAGCATTATCCAATTTTTCTTTTGTTTTTAATTTTTCGGGTTCGTTCTCGACAAAAGTAGGTCTGATAGCTTCATGGGCTTCTTGGGCAGTTTTTGACTTGGTCTTAAATTGCCTGAATTGATAGTATTCATCACCAAAATTTTCTATGACGAATTTTTTAGATGTATTAAGAGCTAAAGAAGAAAGATTTAAGGAATCTGTTCGATGATAGGTGATAAACCCTTTTTCATAAAGGTCTTGAGCTATTTTCATGGTCATTCTGGCTGGAAAATGGAATTTTTTCCAAGCTTCCTGTTGAAGGGTGCTGGTAGTAAAAGGAGGAAGAGGATTTCTTTTTATTTCTTTAGATACTACTTTTGTGACTTCAAATTCGTGGTTATCTATGTCTTTAACAATCTTTTTTGCTTCTTTTTTTGTCTTAATCGAAAGTTTTTCAAGTTTTTCTTCATTAATCTTTACGAGTTTGGCTATAAATTCTTTTTTTTCCTTTTTAAAAAGAGCTTCGATTTCCCAGTATTCTTGAGGGGTGAAATTTTCTCTTTCTTTTTCCCTATCAACAATTATTCTTAAGGCAACTGACTGGACTCTTCCAGCTGATAATCCTCGAGCTACTTTTTTCCACAAGAGGGGAGAAAGTTTGTATCCGACGATTCTGTCTAAAATTCTTCTAGCCTGTTGGGCAGAAACTAAATTTATATCAATTTTCCTAGGGTTTTTTAAGGCTTCTTCAATTGCGGGTTTTGTAATTTCATGAAAAACAATTCTTTCATAAGATTTATTACTGTTTAATTTCAAAACCTCTTTTAGATGAAAAGCAATTGATTCTCCTTCTCTATCTTCATCCGTGGCCAGAATTACTTTTTCTGCTTTCTTGCCTTCTTTTCTTAAAAGAGAGATAACTTTTCTGGCTTTAGGAATAATAACGTATTTAGGTTCAAAATTATTTTCTATATCTACTCCGAGTTTTGTTTTTGGGAGATCTCTAACATGACCAAAGGAAGAAAGAATTTTAAAGCCTTTCCCTAAAAATTTTTGGATAGTTTGAGCTTTAGTTGGAGATTCAACAATAACAAGGTTCATTTTAGTGAGAATATGTTTTGACCTAAGTTTCTGATTTTTCCTTCAAGTTCCATTTGGGAGAGGATAATAATAATTTTCTGAGAGGGAATTTTTGTTTTTTCAATGATTTCATCAATGTATAATGGCCTTTTTTCTAAAAGACGTAAAATTTTATTTTCTTCTTCATTCTTCCCTATTAACTTTTTCTCCTCCTTTTTAATATTAATTCCTAATTTTGCAAGGATGTCTTCACTTTTTGTGACTAGAAATGCGCCCTCTTGAATAAGCTTGTTACAACCTTTAGATGTGAGGGAATTGATGTTACCTGGAATGGCGAAAACAAATTTCCCTTGTTCTTTGGCGAAACGAGCTGTAATTAAAGCCCCTGATTTTTCAGGTGCTTCTATAACTAAAACTCCCATGCTTAATCCGGCAATAATTCTATTTCTCTGAGGAAAGGTAAATTTTGTTCCTCTGGTACCCGGCGGATATTCTGAGATGATAGCTCCACCTTTCTTAATAATTTCATTTACAAGAGAGATATTTCTCTGGGGATAAATTGATTCATTATCAATCCCTGTTCCTAAAACAGCAATAGTTCGCCCGTTTTCTTCTAGGGTAGTTTTGTGGACTATGGTGTCTATCCCAGGAGCTAATCCAGAAATAATGGTTAATCCGGCTTTCACTAAATCAGAAGTTATTTGGGAGGCAACATACTTACCATATAAAGAGTGTCTTCTTGTTCCTACGATAGCAAAGGTTTTTTCTTCTTTTGAAAATTTCCCCCTAAAGAAGAGTTTTTTAGGAGGATTCTTTATCTTCTTTAGAGAGATAGGAAAATCTTTGTCTTCTATTGAAATTTCCTTAATATCATTCGTCATAAAATATATTATAATTAGAATAGCATGAAGTTAACGAAGGAGGAAGCACAAAAAAGGATAGAAAAATTGAAGGAGGTGATAAATTATCACAGGTATTTATATCATGTTTTAAATAAACAGGAAATTTCAGAGGAAGCTTTGGATTCTTTAAAGCACGAACTTTGGGAGTTAGAACAACAGTATCCAGAATTTGTTATGCCAGATTCTCCTACTCAGAGAGTATCTGGAAAACCTTTAGAAGGTTTTAAGAAGGTAACCCATTCGCCGAGAATGCTTTCTTTAGAAGATATCTTTGACGAAAAAGAACTTTATGATTGGGAAGAAAGAATTAGGAAAGTTGTTCCTAATGAAAAGTGGGATTATTACTGTGAGTTAAAAATGGATGGACTGTCAGTTAGTCTTATTTATGAAAACGGGTTGTTAAAACAAGGTTCAACAAGAGGAGATGGAATAACCGGAGAAGATGTTACTCAAAATGTAAAAACAATAGAAGCTATTCCTCTTTCCCTAAGGATGCCACGAGAGAAAGAGTTAAAAGATCTTGGTTTTCCTGATGATCTTTCTGGAGAGATAATCAAAAGAGCGAGAAAAGGGAGAATAGAATTTAGAGGAGAGGTAATAATGACAGAGAAAGTTTTCAAAAAACTTAACGAAAAATACAAGAAGGAAGGGAAACCTCTTTTATCAAATCCTCGAAACGCAGCTGCTGGTTCTCTAAGGCAACTTGATCCAAAAATAACAGCTGAAAGAAAACTAGATTATTATGTTTGGCAGATAGTAACAAATATAGGGCAGAGAATTCATAGTAATTCAGTGAAAATTGCTAGACTTTATGGTTTTAAAGTTGTTCCCGGAAAAGAAGTAGAAGATCTCAAAGGGGCAGTGAAATTTCATGAGTCTTGGGGAAGGCGCAGAAAAAAAATGCCCTTCAATTTTGATGGCATAGTGGTGAAAGTTAACCAGATAGATTTATATAAAAAAATGGGTATTGTGGGAAAGGCTCCTCGGTATTGGATAGCTTTTAAATTTCAAGGGCAAGAATCAACAACAGTTGTTAAAGATATTATTATCCAAGTAGGGAGAACAGGTAAGGTGACCCCGGTAGCTATTTTAAAACCAGTTAATTTAGAAGGGGCAATAGTTTCCAGGGCTACTCTTCATAATGCAGATGAAATAAGGAGACTGGGATTAAAAATTGGAGATACGGTTATTGTAAGAAGGGCAGGGCAGGTAATTCCAGAGATCGTGAGGGTGCTACCTGAATTAAGAACAGGCAAAGAAAAAGAATTTAATATGCCAAAAAGATGTCCTTTTTGTGGTTCTCTTTTAGTTAGAAAGTCAGGAGAGGTTGATTATTATTGTCCCAATAAAAATTGTTTTGCTACAAGAAGAAGATTTCTTTACCATTTTGTTTCCAAAAAAGCATTTAATATAGAAGGGTTGGGGCCCAAAATTGTGGATCAGTTGATAGAAGAAGGGTTGGTTAAGAATGCCGCAGATATTTTTCGATTGAAGGAAGGAGATCTTCTCCCTCTAGAAAGGTTTGCAGAGAAATCGGCAAAGAATCTAGTAGAATCTATAAATAAAGCAAGAGAAATTCCCCTTTCTCGATTTATTTTTGCCTTAGGAATAAGGCACGTGGGAGAAGAAACAGCTATTGATCTAGCTAATCGTTTTGGATCTATAGGAAGATTAAGAAGGTCTTCTTTCGAAGAAATCGACAGAGTTCCTGATATTGGAGAAGTAGTAGCGAAAAGTATCTATGATTGGTTTAGAAACAAAGATAACCAGAGATTCTTAGATGATTTATTAAGTGTTGGCATAAAAATTATTCCCCCAAAGAAAATTAAGAGAAAGTTTGAAGGGAAAACATTTGTTTTTACAGGGGGCTTAAACAGTATGACGAGAGATGAAGCAAAAGGGAAAATAAGAGAATTGGGAGGAGATGTTTCTTCTTCAGTAAGTAAAAATACAAATTTTGTTGTTTTAGGAAAAGATCCAGGTTCTAAATATAAGAAAGCAAAAAAACTAGGAGTGAGGATAATTTCAGAAGAGGAATTCCTCAGGATGGTCTCTTAATGTTTGCCATTAGATCTCGTGTTTCTGAGAAATGGCTTTTTGAAAACCATCTCTTAATATTGTCTGGAAAATATTTAGAACCTCTATTTTTACTTTTTGGATAATATTCCTTTCTTCTGGTAAAAATTTTCTGAGAACAAATTCGTCAAGCGGTAAAAAAAGATCTTTGTTTTTTATTCCTATTCTTATTCTCCAAAAATCCTTTGTTCCCAGATAAAATATAATAGATTCAACCCCTCTATGACCAGCAGACTCTCTTTTTTTTGAAATTTTTATCTTACCTAAAGGGAGATCGAAATCGTCATGAATAATAACAGTATTTTGAGGGAGAATTTTGAATTTTTTTCTAAAAGCAAAAATAGCTTTTCCGCTTTCGTTCATAAAGGTGAGGTTTTTAGCAAGGTTTATTTTTTTTCTTTTAAATTTTCCTTCGCTGAAGAGAAAAAGATTCTCCCTTTTCCAATTGGAGAAAGAAAAATCTTCTTTAGATTCATGATATATAAAATCTAATACTTCTTTGCCAATATTATGTCTTGTTCCTTTATATTTTCCTTCTGGGTTGCCAATTCCCCAAAATGTAATCATTATTCTATTATATGAGGATTTGATTAAAAAGGAAAAATATAATATATTAAGAGAAAATTATGAGGCAAAGTCTAAGTTTTCTTTGGGAAGTTATTAAAATTTTTATCTTAGCTCTTGTTATTGTCTTACCGATAAGGTTTTTTTTATTTCAAGCTTTTGTAGTAAAAGGAGCCTCAATGGAACCCTCTTATCACGGAGGAGACTACCTAATCGTGGATGAGATAAGTTATAGATTTCACAACCCCCAAAGAGGAGATGTGATTGTATTTCATTATCCTTTCAATCCTCAGGCAAGATTTATAAAGAGAGTTATAGGTCTCCCCGGGGAGATAGTCAAGATAGAAAAAGGGCAGGTGAAAATTTATAACGATAAGTTTCCTCAAGGTAAGATTTTAGATGAGTCTTCTTACCTTGGGAAGAATTCTTTTACTTCTAAGGATTTAGAAATTGTTTTGGGAAGTAGTCAATATTTTGTAATGGGAGATAATAGAGAATTCTCGTTTGATTCAAGAGAGTGGGGACCTTTGGAGAGGAAATATATTATTGGAAAAGTTAGGGTTAGACTTTTTTCTTTTGAAAGATTGCCCCATTTAAGACTTTTATTTGGTCAAAAATAACAATGGGCAGAAAAAAATTTCAAAGGGTTACAGGGACATATGATATTTTACCTGATGACTTTCTTTTTTACGAAAGGATTCTAGATGCTGTTAAAAAAGTAGCAGAATTTTATAATTTTAAGAGGATAGAAACACCAATTTTAGAGTATGCTGAGTTGTTTGAAAAAGGGACAGGGAGCTCAACTGATATTGTGGAGAAGGAAATGTATACTTTTAAAACGAAGGGGGGAGATATACTAACTCTTCGGCCAGAGGGTACCCCTCCGGTAGTAAGGAGTTATATTGAAAATGGGATGCAAAATCTTCCCCAACCAGTGAAATTGTGGTACTTCGGACCCTTTTTTAGGCATGAAAAACCTCAAGCTGGGAGACATCGACAATTTTGGCAATTCGGTTTAGAAGTAGTTGGAGCTAAAAAGCCAGTTTTGGACGCTCAGGTTGTGAAGATTTTTTACGAAATTTTTAAAGAAATAGGTTTGAAAGATATTGTTTTTGAGGTAAATAGTGTTGGGGATAGCTGTTGCCGTCCTTATTACAAAAAAACCCTTAAGGCTTATTTGAGGAAGAAGGCTAACGCCCTTCCATCTACTTGTCGAGATAAATTAAAGAAGAATCCTTTAAGAATATTAGATTGCAAAGAAGAAAAAGCTCAGATTGTTGTGAGGCAAGCGCCTCAGATAGTAGATTACCTTTGTAATGATTGCAAGAATCATTTTAAAAAATTTTTAGAATTTTTGGATGATTTAGAGGTTCCTTATGATTTCAACCCCTATTTAGTAAGAGGTCTTGATTACTATACAAGGACAGTCTTTGAATCCTTTTTAAGGGAGGGGAAAAGCGAAAAACACGATGCTCTTGCTGGAGGAGGAAGATATGATCATTTAATAAAAATATTAGGGGGAGAAGATATTCCAGCTTGTGGAGGAGCAGGAGGGGTGGATAGAATTGTTGAAGTTATGAAGGGAAGGAAAGTAATTTCTCGTGATAATAAGCATGCCCCGAGTATTTTTATTGCTCAGATAGGAAATGATGCTAAGAGAAAAGCCGCTATTTTAATAGAGGAATTTAGGAAAGGTAAAATTCCTGTAATTTCTTTCTTAGAGAAAGATTCTTTAAAAGCTCAATTAAAACTTGCAGATAAATTTAAAGTAGATTATACTCTTTTGATAGGACAGAAAGAAGTAATAGATGATACGGTTATTATTAGAGATATGAGTACGGGGAAGCAAAAGACTATTAAGGTTGATAGAGTAACAAAAGAAATAAAAAAACTTTTAAAGAGGAAAAAGAAGGATAAGATATGAGCAAAAAACCTTGTATGTTTTGTCAGGTGGTAAAAAAAGAAATCCCCTCAAATATTCTTTATGAAGATAGAAGGGTGATTGTTATTTCTGATATAAATCCAGCAGCAGATTACCATTTTCTTGTTATTACGAAAAAACACATTCCTTCTTTAAAAGAGATAACGGAAAAGAATAGGCTTTTGCTTGGACATATGCTCTATGTGGCAAAGTTTTTTGCTAAAAAGAAGAGATTATCAGGGTATAAAATAGTGTTTAATGTAGGGAAGAAGGGGGGACAAATGATTTCCCATCTTCATTGTCATATAATATCTGGAAAAATAAAAAAATGGCCTTAGAAGTTCAGAAAAAAGGATCAGAAGCCTCTCAAAGTCTTGTGAGAAGGTTTATTTATAAGGTTCATAGGGCAGGAATTCTCCTTGAGGCGAGGAAGAGACTTTTTTATGAAAAGCCAAAAAACAAACGGGCGAAGAGACTTTCTGCTTTAAGAAAACTTCAAAAGAAAACAGAGACGGAGAAGAAGAAAAAACTAGGAGAATTATAATGTCTCTTAGAGAAAAAATTGAAGCAGACTTTAAAAAGGCTCTCAAGGAAAAAAAGGAGCTTACTCTTTCCACTCTCAGGATGTTGAGAGCTGCTTTAATAGACAGAGAGAAGCAAAAAAGATTTCAACTACTATCAAAAGAGAGTTTTTCTGAAGAAGAACTTGCAAATAGAGTAAAACTTTCTGATGAAGAGATTATTCAAGTTGTTTCTTCTCAAGTTAAAAAAAGGAAAGAATCAATAGAGGCCTATAAAAAAGGAGGGAGAGAAGATTTAGTAGAGAGGGAAGAAAAAGAAATCGAAGTACTAAAAAACTATCTTCCGGAGCAACTTTCTGAAGAGGAAATTGAGAAAATGGTAAAGGAGATTATTAATAAAATAGGGGCGAGCGACATAAAGGACATGGGGAAAGTAATGAAAGAGATTTTAGAAAAGATAAAAGGAAAAGCCGATGGAAAAACAATATCTGAAATAGTAAAAAGATTATTAAGTAAATGATTTTTAAAAAAGGGAAAACAAATTGGATATTTCTAATCATCTTTATAATTTTTTCTCTTATCTTTGGTGGAGAAATTGTTTACAATATTCAAACTTACAATAAAGAAATTTCTCTTTTAGAGAAACCTTTAGATATTAATGTAAGAAAAACAAAATTAAATTCTTCACTTGATACTGTTTGGCATCAGTATAGAAATGAAGAGTTTGGTATTTCTTTAAATTACCCTTCTGATTGGGAAGTCTCTCTGGGACCTTGTTCTACTCCTTTTTGGGGAGTATCTGAGGGTTGCTTGAGGGTGGAATATAGTAAGGATAAAAAATGCGCTCTTTATATTGCTAAAGTTGATGAAGTACAGTATCAGGATATTTTATCTTTTAAAAGCCAATTTGGAGAAAAAGAGGTGAATATAGGAGGAGAAAAAGCAGTGAAGATTGACAAAGAAGATATGCCCTATCTTTTAAAAACTTCTAAAGGAAGCTTTATAATTAATCCAATGGGCAATGTTTCTTGCGAAGATGATGTTTTAACTATTATTAAAAAAATAAAATTTTCACAATAAATAAAATTAGTCTTTTTCTGTAATTTATAGAGAGCGTTGCTCTCTCTTTTTTTATTTGATAGGATATAATAATTAATATGATAGGAATTAGAAATTTTACCAGTGTAGAAATAGATTATTCTTTCTTAGAGAAAATTATTAAAGAGGTATTAAAAGGAGAGAAAATTAAGGGAGAAGTAGAGCTTTCGGTGGCAATTGTAGGTCCGGGGAGAATGAGAGAGATAAATAAAAGATACAAAGGGAAGAATAGAATTACAGACGTATTAGCTTTCCCAGAAACAGAAATTGTTTTCCAGGGATTGAAAGTTGGACCCAAGAAAAAAATAAGAGGATTAGGAGAAGTGATTATTTGCTCAAAGGTGGTTAAAAAGAATGCGAGGAGATTTAATGTTTCCTTTGAAAACGAGCTGGCAAGGGTTTTAATTCATGGAGTACTTCACCTTTTAGGCTATATAGATAATATAGACGAGAAAAGAGAAGAAATGCGTCAAAAAGAAGAATTTTATTTATCAAAACTAAAAATCAATTAAAATGGCTTCTAGTAAAACAATCACGGCTTTAGATTTAGGAACGGAAAGCTTTAAGTTATTGGTTGCTCAGAAGGATCCTAAAAAGGGAAAGATAAAAGTTATTGTTCAGATAGAAAGACCTTCTGCTGGAATGATGAAAGGAAGGGTAAAAAACTCTGAGGAGGTAGCAGGGGCATTAAAAACTCTTATTGGTGAGGCAGAGAAATTGGCGGGATTTAAAATAAAGTCAGCTTTTATTAATATAAATGGGAGTTATGTTTCTTCTCTTGTTTCTCATGGAAGCGTAGCTGTTTCAAGAGCAGATGGGATGATTTCTCAAGAAGATGTTGATAGGGTGATTGAGATTTCTAAAAATGCGAAAATACCTCAAAACAGAGAAATAATTGATATTTTCCCTTTAGAATTTATTATTGACGGGGAGAAAGGGATCAAAGATCCTATAGGGATGAAAGGGATAAAGTTAGAAGTAAGAAGTCTTATTGTAGTAGCTTTTACTCCTTTTCTCCAAAAACTTCAACAGGCAGTGACCGAAGCTGGGCTTGATATAGAAAATATTTTAGTTTCTCCCTTGCTATCTGCTAAATCTGTTTTAAGTAAGGAACAGAAAGAACTGGGGACAGCTGTTTTAGATATAGGTTCTGAGACAAGCGGATTAGCTGTTTTTGAAGAAGGAGATTTGATAGATCTAGCTATTTTTGCGGTAGGTTCGAACGATATTACAAAGGATATTGCAAAAGCTTTTCAATGTGACTTTCATCTTGCAGATAAAATAAAGAAAGAATATGCTTTTCAACCAAAATTTGAGAGAAAGAAAGGAAGAATAAAAGTTTCAGGTGAAGGAGAAGTGGTCTCCTTTACTCCCAAGCAGCTTAATGAAGTAGTAGAACTTAGGATTTCTGATTCTTTTGATGACACTAATAAAGAGTTAAAAAGAATCTCGAGGCAAGGTTTGCTTCCGGGAGGTATAGTAATTACAGGAGGCGCAGCTCATTTACCAAAGATTATTCCTCTAGCAAAAAAATATCTAAAACTTCCTGTGAAAATAGGAGTTCCTCGTAAGTTTCCAGGGTTTAGAAACGATCCTGAATGGAGTGTTGCAGCAGGTTTAATTCTAGAGGGATTTGAGGATAAAGGATCATTCTCGTTTAGTTTTGGAAGAATAGGGGAAAAGCTGAAGAGATTTTTTCGAATTTTTATCCCATAATGTCTTATTCTAGAATTCTCTATCTCTTCTCTCTCTTTTTTATAGGGGGGATTTTTTTATTTTATCTTATTTCTTTTAACAATACTTCTTATTTATGTTTAATATCTGTTTTTATTATCGGAATTCTATTTTTTTCTATTCATAAGAAGTACTTTTTTGTTTTGGGAGTTATTTTGATAGCTGTTTCTCTTGGCGGGATAAGGGTAAATTTTCTTTTCAAAGAATTGTCAAGAAATTATTTTTTAAAATTTTCAGAGCAAAGAGAAGATGTTTTGGTTATAGGAAGGATTGTCTCAGAGCCCAAAAATACTCTTAAGGGGGAAGAGTTTACTGTAAAGGTTAGTAATTTAAGAACAAATAATGGAGATTTTGAGGAACAAGGGAAGATAATTGTATTCAGTAAAGAAGATCGCTTTAGATACGGAGATATTGTTGAGATAGAAGGAACTATGGAAGCACCACCTGTATTTACAGGTTTTAATTACAGAAATTATCTTTTGAAAGACGGAATTTTTTCTCAAATAGAAGCTCGGAAGGTAAAGATTTTAGGGCACAAAAAAACTTTTTATTGGTATGTTCTTTCGCTTAAGCATATTTTAAGAGAAAAAATAAAGGAAAGTTTTTCTCCTCCTCAGAGTTTTATCTTTTCATCGATTCTGTTAGGAGATAAAAAGAATCTTCCTGCCTCTTTAAAAGAAGAGTTAAATAAAACGGGGCTTCGTCACATTGTGGCAGTCTCTGGAATGCATATAGTTATTTTAGAAAGCATTCTAATTCCTCTTTTTATATCTCTTGGCTTTTGGCGAAGGCAGTCTCTTTTTCTTACTTTGGTCTTTATTTTCTTTTACGTGGCAATTACAGGTTTCCAAATATCTGCCCAAAGAGCAGTTCTTATGGGATCAGTCTCTGTTTTTTCTCAAATATTAGGGCGTCCCTATTCTGGTTTTAGAACTCTAGTTTTTGTTGCTTTTTTAATGATTTTTTTAAACCCCTTTTTACTTTTTTATGATGTTGGATTTCAACTTTCTTTTTTGGCAACCGCAGGGATAATTCTTCTTTCAGAGTATTTGAAAAAAATGTTTAAGTTCCTCCCTGAGGAAAGTTTTTTGAATCTTCGGAGTATTGTCTCTATGAGTCTTTCTGCCCAAGTCTTTACTCTTCCGGTCCTTCTTTATAATTTTGGTTATTTTTCTTTGGTTTCTCCTTTAACAAATCTTCTTACTCTTCCCTTTATTCCCCTATTAATGTTTTTTGGTTTCCTTTTCCTAGGTTCTTCTATTATTTTTTATCCTCTGGCAAGAGTTATTTCTTGGTTTTGCTGGATTGTTCTTACTTATGTTATTAGAGTGACTAGGATTTTTTCTGGTTTTTCTTTTGCTGCAATTCAAATCAAAATCCCCTGGTTTTTAGTTTTTTCTTTATACCTTATTATTGGGTTGTTATTATTTTGTTTAAGGAGAAAAAAGAAGCTTTATTTTCTTGAGGGGAGATAATAGCTTGCTAAGAGCAGTAGAAATAGATTGAGGTTTTTTGACTTATTAGGAATCTTTGGTTAAGGGGTTAGAGGTGT
>CAZLLZ010000008.1:0-10973 GCA_964560945.1 uncultured Candidatus Saccharibacteria bacterium
CAATAGAGAAATCAACAAGATTTACTTTTCCATCACAATTTAAATCTGCTTTTCCACATTTTCTGTTTTCATGTGTGTTAAGAATATTCTTGTCTCCAACAATAAAACTTACTACCTCACCATATCCACTAATTGATACATTTCCAATAGATGCTTTTGATTTTGAGTAATGAGTCCCATAATCTAAAACAGAAGTATCGAATATCTTAGAATAAAGACCTTCTGAGCTAGAAATTGTTTTGATAAAAAATTCATTATCTGATTGGATAGAAATCAAAACATCGGCTTGAGGAGCACTTTGTCCTAAGATTGTAATATTATCTCCTCTTTTTACTTCAATCTTGTCAGTATCAATAGTTGGTGGAATAAAAATTCCTGTAATGTTGATGACTGACCCCTGAGTAACGCTTTCTGGAAAAGTAAAAAGGCGAGATCTCCTTCCCTCTTTATCTTCAGCATAAAGAGAGAAGATATAATTTCCCGTTGTTAAACCTGTAAGACTAATTTGAAAATGAGCATCAGGACCCGCAACAGTTGTAGCTGCAACTTGGGCATCTTTTAAAAGAGTGACTCTTTCGCTTGGATAAGCTATTCCACTAAAATTAACTATTGTTTGGCTTGTTGTTCCTCCTCCACCACCTCCTCCACCACCACCTCCGGTGGTACAGCTTGATGTATCATAAGTACAACTAGAAGTGCACCCTAAAGTTCCTCCTGAGAACCCTAGACTTTCACAAGTTGCCCCTCCAAAATCTGTCCCGTCACATTGTTCGTCAAACTCAACAATTCCATCTCCACAAACAGAAACTTTAGCAGATATAGTAATGGTTCCTTCTTTTTGGGTATCAGCAAGAACCAATCTAGAGAATTCAAACCATAAAAGAATCAATAATATTATTAAAATTATACTTAAAATACTCTTTCTCCTATTTAGTTTTATATTCATTAATTGGATTTATATTTTAATTTATAGATGATTCCATCTCTACCTAGATTAAATCAATTCCTAAAATATTCTACTTTTTAAAAAAATTCTTTCAGATGGCTTAGCTCTTTTAATTTTAATTTTCATTTATAATTCCATTTTTTGTTAAGTATTCTTTTACAATCTCAAAAATTTTCTGATGTCCTTTGGGGTTTGGATGAAGCCCATCAGCTAGTAATTCTTTGTAATTTAAACTCTCAAATTTATTAAAAATCTCTATAAAGTGAATATTACTCCTTAAGCACTCCTCCCTTATTATATTATTATATTTATTAATAGATTGGTTATTATATATTTTTCCCGTGGAGCTTAGAGGGTATGGGCTAACTTTAATTTCTTCTACAGGTGTTAGTCCGATAAATATTATTCTTGAAGAATATTTTTTGGAAATTTTTATTAATTCTTTTACATTATGTCTAAATTTCTGAGGAGGGGTCATTATTCTACCCTCTTTTTTTATAAAACAAGAGTCGTTTATTCCCACAGAGATAATAACAATAGTTTCTCTTTTTTGATCTAATCTGTGGACAATTTCGAATTCTATTCTGCCTAAAAGTTCACTGGACGATTCACCACTTATTCCTAAAATATGAAAAAGGCTCACCAACTGACCTTCCTTATTCTCGATAAATAGTCTTAATCTTTGTGCCCATCCTCCATACTCTTTATCTAAAATTCCATAGACAATACTATCTCCAAAAATTAAAAAATTCTTTCTCATTTCTTAATTTTACCAAATATTACTAAAATCTAAAACTCACTTCTTTGAAATAAAAAAGAATACTTAGAAGTACTTTTTAAGAATATTAAAAGAGAATGAAATAAGCTGTAGTGAGGTATATTCCTGTACCAATGATGTCAGCTAGTGTTGTGATAAGAGGGCCACTAGCAGTAGCTGGATCTTTTCTAAATTTAGTAAATATGAATGGTAAAAGAATACCAATAATACTTCCTACTATAACATTTATTATCATCGAAATAACAACAACTCCTGCAACTAAAAGGTTTTTTCCTCTTATAATTCCCATAACAGATATCCCAATTCCCATAGTAATTCCTAATAAAGTAGCAATAACAAGCTCTTTAAAAAGAAGATAAGCCCAATCTTTCATTTTTATAGTTCCCAAAGCTAGAGCTCTTATAACTAAAGTGGCTGACTGAGAACCAGCGTTTCCAGCAGTATCTATAAGAACAGGGAGAAAAGTAACTAAAACTACGTACTTGGCAATAACATCTCTAAATCCCTGAATTATATTTCCTGTAATAATATCCATTACTAAAAGAACGAAAAGCCACGTAATTCTAGCTCGAAATATTTTTCTAAAAGGAAGATCTTTTATTTTTGTAATAAAGTCTAAACCAACAGATTCTGCTTCAATTGCAGAAAAACCCATCACATCTTCTGTTTGCTCTTCCTGGATAACATTCATAATATCATCTACGGTGACAATACCTAAAAGATGATCTTGACTGTCAACTACAGGAAGAGAAATAAGACCATATTTTTTAGAGAGTTTAATAGCCTCTTCTTGGTCTTGGTTTGCATTGATAGAAACTACATTATAATCCATTAAAGATCTTATAAGTTGTCTCGGTTTGGCTAAAATTAGCCTTCTAATCGGAATTTCATCAATAAGATGCCATTCTTTGTCAACAACATAAACAATATCAATAGTTTCTGCATCTTTCCCAAATCTTTGAATATGTTTCATTGATTTCTCCACACTCCAATGAGGTTTAATAGCTACATAATCTGGATTCATTAATCTCCCTACACTATTAGGAGGATATCCTAGAAGCCAGAGCGCTTCCTTTCTTTCTTCTGGAGGTAAAAGATTGATAAGTTTTCGAGTTAAAGCAGGAGACATTTCTTCTAACAACTCTGTTCTATCATCAGGATCAAGATTTGTAATAATAGATTTTATATAATCATCAGCAAGGTTCCTCAAGATTTTTTCTTGAAGGTAACGATCTAATTCAGAAAATACTTCTGATTGTAAATCCTTAGGAAGGATTCTTAAAATCATTGTTGAATTCTTTAAACCTATTTCCTTAAAAAGATCTACAATATCAAGAGGATGCCAGCTTAAAATAGCTTTTTTTAATTCTTTCCACTTTTTTTCTTTAATTAGGTTTTTAGCAACCCTTTTAGGTGATAGATAATTTTTATTTTTCATTTTCGAATATTAAAAATTATTTCCTAACTACCTTAGATAGATTAGAAAAAGAGAGAATCTTCTCTTGGTGGGCGCGGGAGGAATCGAACCTCCGACCTCTGCTTTATCAGAGCAGCGCTCTAACCACTGAGCCACGCGCCCTTATCTACTATTATAGAAATTAAAAAGGGATGCTTCAAGTTGCCCCAGAGAGCCGATTTTTAGGGAGACTCGGCTAACTCCCAAGAGTTGAAATTCGAATTCAAAATTTCAACTCTTATCGACCAAATCAAATAAAATTGATATGGTCCATCCGCAGGTTCCCCTACGGATGCCTTGTTACGACTTCGTCCTGGTCACTGGTCCTGCCTTCGGCCCTCTATTGAGGGACTTCGGGCATTACCAGCTTCCCTGACGTGACGGGCGGTGAGTACAAGGCTCAAGAACGTATTCATCGCGGCTTGGCTGATCCGCGATTACTAGCGATTCCAGCTTCACAGAGGCGGGTTTCAGCCTCCGATCCGAACTGAGACCGGCTTTTAGGGATTAGCTCCGCCTCGCGGCTTCGCAACCCGCTGTACCGGCCATTGTATCATGTGTGCCGCCCAGGGCTTAAGGGCCATGCTGATTTGGCGTCGTCCTCTCCTTCCTCCAAGTTATCCCTGGCAGTCTCCCATGACATGTAAAACATGGGACGAGGGTTGCGCAGGTTTCCCCATTTAAGGGAGCACCTCACGGCACCTGCTGACGACAACCATGCAGCACCTGTGCTAGTGTCCGTGTGGAATCTCTACCTTTCAGTAGAGTTTCACTAGCATGTCAAGCCCTGGTAAGGTTCTTCGGTTATTATCGAATTAAGCCACATGATCCACCGCTTGTGTGAGCCCCCGTCTATTCCTTTGAGTTTCACCGTTGCCGGCGTACTTCCCAGGCGGGGCACTTAACGCGTTAGCTTCGCCACTGGCAGGGTCGACACTGCCAATAGCTAGTGCCCATCGTTTACAGCGTGGACTACCGGGGTATCTAATCCCGTTCGCTCCCCACGCTTTCGTCCTTTAGCGTCAGGGTCGCCCCAGCTGGCTGCCTTCGCTTTCGGTGTTCCGCACGATATCAACGGATTTCACCCCTACACCGTGCGTTCCGCCAACCTCTGACACCCTCTAGTTTAGTAGTTTCTGATGCAGCTCTCAGGTTGAGCCCGAGAGATTTAACACCAGACTTACCAAACCGCCTACGGACGCTTTACGCCCAGTAAATCCGGATAACGCTTGGGGATTCTGTCTTACCGCGGCTGCTGGCACAGAATTAGCATCCCCTTATTCCTGGGATAAGCTCACCTATGAGATAAAATCCCATAAGTTGTTCTCCCAGAAAAGCGGTTTACAACCCGAAGGCCTTCTTCCCGCATGCGGCGTCGCTGGGTCAGGCTTTCGCCCATTGCCCAAGATTCTCGACTGCTGCCTCCCGTAGGAGTAGGGCCCGTGTCTCAGTGCCCTTGTTGGGGGTCGTGCTCTCACACCCCCTACCCGTCATAGCCTTGGTGAGCTATTACCTCACCAACAAGCTGATGGGCCGCAGGCCGATCCTAGAGCGGTTACCAAAAGGCTTCCATTTACTCTAGAAAATATTTTTCTAGAGACTATCGGAAATTAGCTCCGATTTCTCGGAGTTATGTCCGTCTCTAGGGTTCGTTACCTACGTGTTACTAACCCGTTCGCCAGTTATCTGCCCGAAGGCAGACCCTTTGACTTGCATGCCTTATCCACGCCGCCAGCGTTCATCCTGGGCCAGGATCAAACCCTCAAAAAATAAGAATTCTCTGGAGCAACTCGAAACATCCCTTTTTAACTTTTAAGGTACTCTTTCAATTTTATTGTTTTTTAAAACAATGTCAAGTGCCTCCGGCAGGACTCGAACCTGCAACCATCGGCTTAAAAGGCCGCTACTCTACCAATTGAGTTACGGAGGCCTATAATCCTTTTTCTTTTAATTTCTTTATTAAATCTTTTTGCTCTTTTGTCAACCTCTTTGGCGTCTTTAATCTTATTTTCACATATAAATCTCCTCTTCCGTATCCAGAAAAGTGAGGTATTCCTTTGTTCCTTATCCTAAATAATTCTCCAGATTTTGTCCCAGTAGGAATTTTCAAAGAAATTATCTTACCCTCTAATGTCTTGATATCAACCTCATCCCCCAAAGCTAATATAGAAAATGGTACTTCTTTCTCGGTGTAAAGATCATCACCTTTTCTTTTGAAGGAAGGATGAGAGATAATTTTTATCCTAACATATAAATCTCCTGATTTTCCTCCTCTCCTTCCAGCATTCCCTTTACCTGCAAATTTGAGAACCTGATCTGTGTCTACTCCTGCCGGTATTTTAACTTTTATTTCTCCTTCTTTTTTTATTCTACCCTCTCCATGACACACATTACATTTTTTTTCAGGAATATATCCCTCTCCATGACAATGCGGGCAAACAACATACCTTGTAATCGTGCCAAACATTGTATGTTTTATCTGTTGAACTTGTCCTGTCCCCCTACATGTCGGGCATTCTTTTAAAGAACTTCCTGGTTCAGCTCCTGTTCCCCCACACCTCGGACACTTAACCATTTTAGGTATTACAATATCTTCATAATGATCTGAAATAACTTTTTCTAAAGGGATTTCTAAAGTTATATGAATATCTTCTCCTCTTCTTAGGTCTTTTTTAGGTTTTGTTCTTGCTCCAAAAAATTCCTCAACGATATCTTCTAGATCACCAAGCCCAAAATCAAAGGCGCCTTTAAAATCATCCCAATTAAAATGATAATATTGCCCTGCTTTTTTTTCAAATCCATAATCAAAATTACCACCCTCAAATACCCTTCCAAATTTATCATACTGAGATCTTTTTTCCTTATCTGAAAGAACTTGATAAGCTTCATTTATTTCTTTAAATTTCTTTTCATCACCTCCTTTATCAGGATGGTACTTATGAGCTAGCCTCCTATAAGCTTTCTTTATCTCTTCTTCAGAGGCATCTCTTGAAACTCCCAGAATTTTATAATAATCTTTCATTTATTATTTTTTCTCTTTGTATTCTCCTTCTTGAGTTGAAGATTCCTGATCATCATCTGGCTTTTTCTGGTCTTGGTTTTTTTTGTATAGATTAGCTCCTGCTTTTTGTAAAGCTTGTGATAGCTCCGATATTTTTTCTTTTATTCTGTCTCTATCTTCAATATTATTTGAGTCTTTAACCTCTTTCAATTCATTCATTTTATTTTCTATCTCCTCTTTAAGCTCAGTAGGAATTTTATCTCCTAATTCTTGGAGAGTCTTTTGAGCAGTATATAATAATGTATCTGCTTGGTTTTTAACATCTATTAACTCCTTCCTTTTTCTATCTTCTTCTACATGAAGTTGAGCTTCTTTTTTCATTCTTTCAATTTCCTCCTTTGTTAACCCGCTAGAACCTTCTATTCTTATAGACTGAGCTTTTCCTGTGGCCTTATCCTTAGCCGTAACAGTTAAAATCCCATTAGCATCTATATCAAACGTAACCTCTATTTGAGGAACTCCTCGAGGAGCAGGAGGAATACCATCAAGAATGAACCTTCCTAAACTTTTATTATCTTTTGCCATTGGTCTTTCTCCTTGAAGAACATGAATCTCAACACTTGTTTGGTTATCAGCTGCGGTTGAAAAAATCTGAGTTTTAGAGGTAGGAATTGTGGTGTTTTTAGGAATTAAGATTGTATTTACTCCTCCTAAAGTCTCTATTCCTAAAGACAATGGAGTTACATCAAGTAAAAGAACATCTTTCACCTCTCCTTGCAATATTCCTCCCTCAATCGCAGCTCCTATAGCTACAACTTCATCTGGATTAATATCTTTATATGGTTCTTTACCAAAGAAATCTTTAACTGCTTTTTGAATAGCAGGCATTCTTGTCTGTCCTCCAACCAAAACAACTTCGTTGATATCACCAGGTCCTAATTTTGCTTCCTTAAGAGTTTGCTTCATTAGCTCTATAGATTTTTCTATTAAATCCTTTGACATATTCTCTAATTGCGCTCTAGTTAGCTTGTAAAGAAGATGTTTAGGACCAGAAGGGGTAGATGTTACAAATGGAAGATTGATTTCAGTCTCTTGAGCCGTCGAGAGTTCAACCTTAGCTTTTTCTGCAGCTTCTTTTAATCTCTGAAGAGCTAGATTATCTTTTGTAAGATCTATGCCTTCATCCTTTTTAAATTGATCAACCAACCAGTTAATAATTTTCTGATCAAAATCATCTCCTCCTAAATGAGTGTCCCCTCCGGTTGCCTTTACTTCGATTGTATCCTCTGCCACCTCAAGTATAGAAATATCAAAAGTTCCTCCTCCAAAATCATAAACAGCTATTTTTTCATTCTTTTTCTTGTTTAAACCATAAGCTAAAGCTGCTGCTGTAGGTTCATTAATTATCCTTCTTACCTTAAAACCAGCAATCTCTCCTGCAATTTTTGTTGCTTTCCGTTGGGAGTCATCAAAATAAGCAGGACAAGTAATAATAGCTTCTTCTATTTTTTCTCCTAATCTATCTTCGGCATCTCTCTTTAATTTCTGCAAAATCATAGCAGAAATCTCAGGAGATTTATACCACTTATCCCCCATCTTAACTTCTACACCTCCATTCTCTGCTTCTCTAATTTCATAAGGAAGCACCTTTATATCTCTTTGAACTTCTGGATCAGAAAATCTTCTCCCTATCAATCTTTTAATAGAGAAAATAGTATTTTTAGGATTTGTTACCTGTTGCCTTCTAGCTGTTATTCCTACTAATCTCTCCCCGTTTTTAGTAATAGCTACCACAGAAGGAGTTGTTCTTGCTCCTTCTGAATTTTCGATAATTCGAGGTTGACCATTTTCTACAACAGCCATAGCTGAAAATGTTGTCCCTAAATCAATTCCTAATATTTTTCCCATAGTTTTTTATTTTTTATTATTTATTATTATTTATTATTTAACGTTTTTATTATCTCACCAGACCTTTCTGATGAGAAAACTTTGCCCCCAAAACTCCTTTTGAGGGCAAAGTTTATTAACTTTCTTATAATTTTTTAACCTTGATTCTAGTCCCCTTCTTTGTATCCTTCTTTATTAATTTAGGAATTATAACTTTTAATACACCATCCTTATAAGAAGCTTCTACCTTTTCTGCCTTTACTTCAGTTGGAAGGGGAACAATTCTTTTGTAATATCCTCTCGATATCTCTTTCCTAAAATACCCCTTCTTCTTTTCTTCTTTCTTTTCTTCTTTTTTAGCTTCTACTTTCAGAAAATTATCTTTAATTTCTACATCAATATCGTTCGGATTTACTCCAGGTAACTCAGCTTCTGCTACAATATTACCATTTTGTTCATAAACATCCATTCGCGGAGTTTTAAGAGTTGATACTGGAGAAATTAATCTTTCAGGAAACTCAAAAATATCTCCCCAATCTTCTTCAAACCATTTTTCTAAATCTTTAAAATGTCTCCAGGGAACTATTGCCATATTTTTTTATTATTTAATTTCTTTTTTTTATTAAACCGACCTTTATTTTGCAACTTTAACCTTAGCAGGCCTTAAAAGCCTTCCATGAAAAGTGTAACCTACCAAAACTTCCTTTACGATAATTCCCTTTTCTTTTCCTTCTACCTCTACCTCTTCAATCGCTTCATGAAAGCGAGGATCGAATTTCTTTCCTAAAGACTCTATTCTTTCCACTCCAAGACTTTTCAATATTTCTTGGAACTGTTTTATGATTTGTCTCATCCCTTTCACATAATCTGTATCCTTAAGATTATCTGGGATATGCTCTTGAGATTTTTCCAAATTGTCTAAGACTGGAAGGATTTTCAAAATCATTTCCTCGTTTCCGAATTTTATCATTTCTGAAACTCTTTCAATCTCTTCTTTTTTATAATTTAGAAAATTTGCTCTTTCTCTTTGCCAACCCTCTAAGTATTCTCTCATCTTCTTTTGGCATTTTTCCAATTCTTTACTAAGGTTTTCTTTATCCCTTTTCTGTTTTTCCTCTTTTTTTTCAGATTTTTCAGAATTCATATTCTCTAATTATTTTTGGAAGATAGTGCATAATATTTATACCTTTGTTATAATCCATTCTTTTGGGACCTAAAAGAAGAAAAATGTTATTTTCTTTTCCATCCTCAAAGCAGAAAGGTGAAAATATCATAGAAACATCTTCAAGCTTTTTAAAAGGAGATTCTCCTCCAATAACAACTTCTAAATTTGAGGAAAACATTGAAGATAAATTCGTGATATTTTCTTCCAAGTATTCTACTCCTTTAACAAAATTTTCTATAAAATCCACATTTTTAAATTCAGGTTCTTTGAAAATCTCTTCCCACCCCTCTTTAAAAACTATTCCCTCTGAATCTATATAGCTAAGTGCTAAGTTGGAAGTGATATCCGCGATCTTTTTTGTCATGTCTTGCAAAATCTTTATTTCGTCTTCTGTTTTTCTAAAAATATTTTGAATTTCTCTAAGAATATTAAGGTTTTCTCGGAAACAAATCTCATTCTCCATCAGCTCATCCACAAAAAATCTATACCCTCTATCAGTAGGTATTCTTCCAGCTGAATGGTGAGGCTGAAAAAGATATCCCATTTTATCTAACTCTTTCATTTCTGCCCTGATCGTTGCCGAAGAAATATCCAATTTATGCCTTTCTTTTAAATAATCTGAACTTATTGGTTTTGCTATTTTAATATAGTCTCTTATAATCTTTTTTAAAATATTTTTTTGCCTTTTTGTTAATTCCATCACCTTTTATTATATTCAAATTAAATTAGCAGTCAAGACCCTAGACTGCTAATTTGGAAAATAAAAAAATAAAGGAGGAAAAAGAGCTATAGTTTCTAGTTGGGCGTGTTTTTAGATGTTTTGTGCAATTCTTTTGGCTGCGTATCTCAGGAAGTCAAATTTTTCTCTGAATTGAAGGACCATCTGGGCAATTCCTGCTAATCGTTCTAAGGGAATCTTTGTTTTAGGTATTGTGTCTTCGTCATCTGCTGTCAATGATCTATTAAAGAGGAAAAATCCTCGATTCCACGCATAGTACCACTCTGGCACTTCATTAATTGTCTCTGGTTTACTTAACACCCTGAAGCTCGTGATAACTTTTCTTTTCTGAGATAAAAGTTCTTCGAGCCTTACGCAAGCGGTAATGTTGTTCATTATTGTTTTGATGTCCTTCAGCCATTTTTTGTTGGGAAATATTTGAACTCCCCCTATTTCTGGATTTTTCTGAATCACTAGTGCCAATGTCTTCCATTTATATCTTGCCGCCCTGTTAATCTCTGGATTGCTTGAAACTACTGTTATCACTATTGAGTTAGAACCCCTTACAGGGTAGATCTTTGTAATTCTCGAATCCTTGAGTTCTTCCAGTGCCTTCTCGAAGTTCCTTTCTTGCTCTGTGACTAGAGCAAGAATTTTCAATCCGAATTTCCTCGCCACTTTTGCTCCATAGAGTTCCTTTTCCATTGTAAGAATCTCGCAGAAATCAAACCACCTCTCAAACTTTGGATTTTCTAGTAATTCGCGGTATTTTTGGAGTCTCTGTCCCACGAACTTCCTTCTTCTCATAAATTCATTGATTACACTTATTGCAAATCTATGGTCTCTCTGTATCTCCCCAGCTGCCCACATCTGTCTAAAGTCTGAAGCATCCTGAACGATCCTGATTCCTATTTTTGCTGCTTCTTCATCAGTTATTCTATTACTATGGGAAATCTTCTTTATAAGATCTCCCAAATCGAAAGGATTACTATATCCCCTTAAATCATTGTTTTCAACAAGTC
>CAZLLZ010000009.1:0-10627 GCA_964560945.1 uncultured Candidatus Saccharibacteria bacterium
AATAATTATAGAGAGAATTGTAAGAAAAATAGAAAGAAAATCTCCTAAAAAAGCGGAGAGTGTAATCATTTCTCCCCAAAAGAAAGCTAAAATAAATACACCTCTGAAAATAATATTGCCCCTTCTTCTCTTTTTTATAAACCAAATCAACAAAAGAATAAAAAGGGTAGAAATAGAGAAATATAAAAGAAATTCTGGAATAGTTATAGGTTGAGGAGCAATATTTTGAGCTTTCAGAATATAGCTTATTCTTAAAGTAGTAAAAAATCCTAAAAAGAAGGTAGAGAAAAATATTATTGCTTCTACAAAAAACAAAATTTTAAAATTTCTTGGTTTTGCACCTTCTTCTTTTTTCTCAAGCAAAGAAGAAATAACTATCATAAAAAATCCAAAATATTTATTTCTTTCTTTCGATCTTGGTAAGCTCCTCTGTTGGATAATGAGGTGCAACCTTTTCAATCTTTTTTAAGATCTCTCTCCCTTCTTCTTCGCTTTTCGCTTCCTGCAGCCTCTCTTTCAATTTCCTGATCTTCCTCTTTCTCTTCTGCCTTTTTCTTATTTCAAATCTTCTTCTTGAAGGAGATACTTTTCCCATATTTTTTTAGATTATAAAAATCTCTTTGTTAATTTTTCTAATCTCCTTTGAGCTTCTACTTTTTCTCGCAAAGAAATTTTCGACCTTTTAATTCCTTTTTCTAAGACTTTGATAGTTATATCTATTTCTTTAGGATTGGGGAAATAAGGCGTACCATCTTTCCCACCATGAGCAAAGGAATATCTTGCTGGATCTTCATAAGAAGGCTTCTCGCCATAAATTATCTCTGCCACTAGAGATAACGCTCTTATCGTTCTTGGTCCTACCCCTTCTATAGTCAAAAGTTTTTCAAAACTCTTTGGTCCGAAAGAGTGAATTTTGTTAATAACTTTTCTTAATCTCTTTAAGTCAAATTTTTCTTTTAAAACGGGGTGCCGATGGAACTCAACATCTTCCAACTCCATCTCTACAAACCCAGGTATTCTTTTCTGTTTTATTAAATAATTTTCTTTCTGAGAAATAATCGCGATATTTTTCAGGACACTCTTTGGCTCCTCGGTAGCCAACTGAAAAGAAATTTTTCTATTATCCTTACTCTTTTTAGCAGTTAAATTTAAAGGATTTACTTTAAAATCTGAAATAATCCCTGAATGAGGTTCTTCGATAAATTTTTCCTCTTTATTTTTCTGAATGCCCTGAGAGAACCAATGATATCTTCTTGCTTTCTTAGATTCTGTATTCATTCCTTGTTGAACCACTACCCATTCTCCTTCTCTCGTAAAAATTAAATTGTGGTGATAAATCTGAAAACCATCTTGTAAAAGTGAAGAGTCTACTTTAGCTGACATTCTTGAAGCATAAATTAAATTGTCAATTTTTTCCTTAGAAAATAAAAGATTCTCCCCCCAATTTTTTATTTGTTCGGGTGTACTTCTTGAGGTTTTCCCTTTGCCCCCACAAATAAAAATTCCTAATTCTCTTTCCAGTCCTCTTAAACCTTCTTTAAAAGCTCCCATTGTAGTCGTTGTTAATCCTGAGCTGTTCCAATCAAAACCTACCACGCATCCTAATGACTGAAACCAAACTGGATCAGATAGCCTTTTCAAAAATTCTTCTCTCCCAAATTCCTCAACAATAGCTAAGGTAATACTCCTTGAGAGTCTTTTCATTCTTTCAAAAAGCCATTTAGGGCATCGACCATAATCTAAAGGAATTGTAGCAATTCCTGTTCTCATATCATTCTATTTTATCAAAAAAAACTTCAGCCTCCCTAAAAATTGACCAAAACAAGGTTAATGAGAAGTAAAAGAAAGTATTTTTTATTGTGCTCTAGAAATTCTTATTAGTCCAGAACAAGGAATAATCTCTATACCCCTTTTTTCCAGTTCGTCCAAAAAGAGATTCATCCCCAAAGAATCTGAAGACATATGTCCTGCAATAACAACATTTATATGAGACTCTTGGGCTTCTTTCCGATGTTCTTCTGAGATATGCATTCCTACTACCGTTCCAATGCCAACTTGAGCCATTTTCTCATAAAGCTTAGGAGAGCCCTCTGTTCCTCCGGTAATTTCTGTTAAAGCAATTTTCCCGCATCTTCTTTCAGGCTTTCCCACAAAAATTTTAGGACCTGCCCCTATTTGAATTGCTTTCTGGTACTCAGGAATTTTCTTTAAGATTTTTAGCAAATCTTTTAGTCTCTCGGGCTTCTCTTTTTCAATTTTCTCTTTCAAAAATTTTGCCGCTAAATTATCACAAGGAGTATGGCAATTCATAAAATTTACACCTAAAAGCTTCGCTATATCAACCACCCTCTGGTGGTTAGCTGCACTTACTCCTCGCCAAACTTCAGAAATTCTTTCTTCCATCAGGTCTTCAGCAATATTTACCGGAACTCCATATTGAGCTAAAACTTCTACTTGAAGTTCCATTACATCAGATAAATGAGCTAACCCTTTTCCAGTAGGATGATGACCAATTACCAAATCAACATTCCCCAAACCCTTTGCTAAAAGAATTTCTGATGGACCCATGTCAATTCCTACTAAGACCCTTCTTATTTCTTTATCCTCAGCAATATGATAAATCCTAGAATCAAGATAGGGATTCCAAAGAGACTCTTTATCAAACTCGTCTTTTAAATCAGGAGAGAGGTTATTATATTCCTCTTCCTTGCTCTTTAAAAATTTCTCTACACCTTCTCTTCCTCTAAAGTCTGCCTCTTTACCTAACTGAAGAGCAAGATTAAAAATTTCTTTTATTTTCATCTTTTTGATTTTTATTTTTATTTTTATTGTTTACCTTGTTAAAATTTTCAAAAAATTTTTCATAAAGTTTTTTTATTTTTTCTTCTTGTATTTTTAAATCTAAAATCTCTCGCCTGATACGAGCTTTTTCTTTACGGATAAATTTTCTAATAGATTTTGGCAATCTTTTTCTCATAAAGAGATTTTTAAAAAATTATTCCCCTTTTATAACCGCTAAAGGTACCAGCCTAGCCACTTTTTTAGCTAATCCTACCCTGTCAACAACTTCTATCACTTCATCAATATCTTTATAAGCTATTGGGGCTTCTTCAGCTACTCCTTTTATAGAATATGATTTTACCAAAATACCTCTTCTTTTCAAGTTTTCTACTATCTCTCTCCCAGATATACTCTTTATTGCTTTCCTCCTTGACATTGTTCTCCCCGCCCCATGATTCACTGTATAAAAAGCATTTTTAGATTCGTTTGTTCCCACTAGCACATATGAAGCCGTCCCCATAGAACCAGGAATTAAAACCGGCTGCCCCGTCTTTTGATAACGCACTGGTAGTTCCGGGCGATTAGGTGGAAAAGCTCTCGTTGCCCCCTTTCTATGGACAATTAATTTAATTTTTTCTCCTTCAACTCCATATTCTTCAATTTTCGCAATATTATGAGCTACATCATATAAAAGTTTCAATTTTTTATCTGCTCCTAAAACAGATTTCCAAGCTCTCCTCACATAAAAAGTAATCATATGCCTATTTGACCAAGCAAAATTAGCCCCAGAAGCCATTGCCCGAAAATATTCTTGGCCTTCACTTGCCTCAAAAGGGACAGCAGCCAATTCTCTATCTGGTAAATGAATTTTATATTTTTCCATTGCCCTCATCATTACCCTAATATAATCTGTAGCTATCTGGTGCCCTAAACCCCTAGATCCAGTATGAATCATAACACACACTTCTCCTTCAAATAAACTAAAACTCTCTGCAATATCTTTATCATAAACCTTGTCTACTTTTTGAACCTCTAAAAAATGATTCCCCGACCCCAAGGTTCCTAGCTGATCCCTTCCTCTGTTTTTTGCCTTCTCTGAGATATAACCCTCATCTGCCCAATTTAATCTTCCTTTAGCCTCGCAATTTTCAATATCTTCTTCTTCTCCGAAACCCTTCTTTTTTACCAACCCTTGCACTCCTTCCCTTAAAACAAAATTGATATCTGAAATTGATAATTTTTTCTCTCTCCCTCTGCCCAATCCTGAGGGAACTTCCTCTTGAATCCTCGTCGCCAATTTATCAAGAAAAGGAGTAATTTCCTTTTCTGTTAAATCAGAAAGTAAAAGCCTTACTCCGCAATTTATATCAAACCCTACACCTCCTGGGGAAATGACGCCATCAGGATACTTTGTTGCTACTACCCCTCCAATAGGAAAACCATAACCCTCATGAATATCTGGCATAGCTAAAGCATATTTTACAATTCCAGGTAAAGTAGTTGTGTTAACCAGCTGCTTTAGAGACTCGTCTCTGAATGCATCTTCTAACAATCTTCCAGAGGCATAAATTCTTGCCGGAACTCTCATGTCACTCCTAAAAGATTGGGGAATTTCCCATAAAAAATCAGAAACTTTTTGAAAATCTTTTATTTCCATATTTAGAGATTATACCAAAATAGCCTCTCTTTTAAAAACTCATAAAAGGGCAAATTTTGTCAAATGTCAAAAAGAACAACAGCTTCTAAAAACTCTCCTCTTTTTTTTATTTCTAGATTGTGATAAGTCGCCGCTTTAATCTCCTTTTTAAAATTTCTCACTTTATTTCCTTTTAGGATAGCTCTTAAAAAATTATCTTTAAAATCTATAAACTTTATCCCAAAATAGGCCTCTTTTTCTACCTGGTAAAAATATAAAACCTCATTTAGAAAATCTACCAATAGAGTTCCTAAGTCAATAGATTCAACTTCTATTTCTCTCTCTACTTTCTTTTTTTGGAGACCTGGAGATAAATAGTCAGTCATAGCTTTCATTGCTTCCTGAAAGATTTCTTCTTTATCTTTTCCCACAATTTTTATCTTCAAGTCTGCTCGATGATCTAAAATTTCATATTCTCCCATATATCTTTTGGAATTCTTCTAAAGCTACTTTTTTATCTAACCAAGGAATTTTCTTTCCTCCTTTTACACACATCCAGGGTTCAGAACCTTTTCCAGTAATAATAACAATATCTCCTTTTTGAGTTAGAGAAAGAGCTCTATTTATTGCCTCCCTTCTGTCTAAAATCTTCTCTGCTTCCTTTCCTGCTCCTTTAGCAACTTGATTAATTATTTCTAAGGGGTCTTCATTGTAAGGATCTTCATTTGTAACAATAATTTTCTGACAATATTTCTTAGCAATTTCTCCCATCACCGGTCTTTTCCATTTATCTCTCCCTCCACCTGCTGCCCCTAAAACACAAATTAACCGAGAATAAGGATAACTTTCTTTTAAAGTTTTGTATACTTTTTCTAAAGAAAATGGTGTGTGTGCGTAATCAACAATTACCTGAAAGGGCTTTTCTATTACCTCTTCCATTCTCCCCTCAACTTTCTTTATGTTTTCTAAGGAATTCTTTATCTTTAAAAGAGGGATCCCTTGAGAAATCCCTACTGAGATTGCACAAAGTGCATTATAAACATTAAATAAACCAGGAAGTCTTAAGCGAATTTTTTTTCCTTTCACAGAAAATTCTATTTTTGAATCTTTACTTTTAATATCTTCTGCCTTAACCACATCTTCTACCAAATAATTATCGGAATAAATAGCAAAACCAATTTTTCTCTCCGCTTTAAAATTTAAGAAATCTCTAGCATTTTCATCATCTAAATTAACAATGATTGTCCTATTTCTCTTTTTAGACTTTTCTAATTCTCTAAAAAGTTTTAGCTTTGCCCTTTTATAATTCTCAAAAGAACCATGAGACTCTATATGTTCTGGCTTTAGATTTAAAAAACAACAGACATCAAAATCAATAAATTTATGACGAAATTGATCAATGCCCTCAGAGGTTACTTCTAAAATGACATAATCGCATTTTTCATTAACGGCCCTTCTAAGGAATCTCTGAATTTTCATTCTCCCAGGCATTGTCATTTTTAACTTATTTTCCCATTCTTTATCTCCTATCTTAAAACTAATAGAAGAAATAGAGGCTACTTTCTTCCCTGTACTCTTTAATATTTTCTCTATCATTTTCACCGTTGTAGATTTCCCACTTGTCCCTGTTACTCCTATAACTTTTATTTTTCTTGAAGGAAATCTATAAAAAACAGCCCCTATTAACGAAAGGGAAAAATGATAAAAAGACATCAAAACAGGAGGAATATATTTTCTTGTTCTCATCATTTCTTTTCTATCTTCTTCAGGGCAATCTTTAATTGCTCTTTCAAAGGGATGTCTGGCGATATCTCTCTAACAACTTCTCTCGCTTCAGTTTTAGAAATTCCTAGAGAGTAAAGTGCTTCCACTAAGTCTTTATTCTCAATTTCTTTCTCCAGTTTAATTTCCTTAATTTTTCCCGTAAGCTCCAAAAGAACTTTTTGTATCTTCTTTTTCCCTATCCCTTTTATCTTAACCGATGACTTTTCTAAATAATCTTTTAATTTCTCTGGATCTTTCCATGAAGCAAAGAAACTAGCTGTCTTAGGACCAATCCCTGGAATTTTATTTAGAAACCGGAAAAAATTCAATTCCTCCTCATCTAAAAATCCATATAATTCCATTTCCTCTTTTTTTATATATAAATAAGTATAAATTGTCTTAATCTCTCCTTTCTTTACCCGAGAGATAGTTTTAGGAGAACAGAAAATCTCAAACCCAAAACCGTTACTCTCTAAGATTATACTT
Source organism: uncultured Candidatus Saccharibacteria bacterium (assembly GCA_964560945.1). Classification (GTDB taxonomy): domain Bacteria; phylum Patescibacteriota; class Minisyncoccia; order Minisyncoccales; family CAZLLZ01; genus CAZLLZ01. The sequence goes on from CAZLLZ010000009.1 coordinate 6,668, forward strand.
TCCTTATTTTGTTTAACTATTTTCCCTTTTACATACTTGAACATTTCTTTATTATATCATAAACAGTGAATAATGGCTTTTGAAACTAAATAAAGTTTAAACCTACCGGAGATTAATCTAAAGCCTATATTCCTAAATAGATAATTATATTGTTATTACTTCTGTTTCTTGTGTTTATAACTTTGGCTCTCCAGAGAGTTATTAAAAATATCCTTAGGAATCAAAGAAGGTAAAAAACTAAGAGAAAAGAACTTATAAGGAATCCCATTAAGAAGAAACCTATAAATGGCCTTTTATAGATAAAAAAAGAGTTAAACATAGAATTTATGTTTATAAAAGATATAAAGGCCTTAGAGAAAGAAATGAAAAAATCTGCTAAATCATTGGATTTTGAAAGAGCAGCAGAAATTAGAGATCTAATCCTAGAAATTAAAAGATTGAAAAAAGAAAATAAATCTGCTATAGTATAGCATATGCCTATTATAAAATCCGCAAAAAAAGCTTTAAGACAAAATATCAAAAGAAGGAAGATCAATCTTGCCTGGAAAAACAAGATTAAAGATTCAAGAAAAAAAATAGTTAATCTTCTTTCTGAAAATAAAATTCAGGAAGCAAAAAAATTACTTCCCGATTTTTATAAGGTTGTCGATAAAGCTGCAAAAAGGGGAACAATAAAAAAGAATAAGGCCTCAAGACTTAAATCTCAGATTTCAAAGAAATTTAATCAGTCTTCTAATAAAAGTAATGATAGGGCAAGCTGAGAAGAAATTTCTCCTTTCTTTAGTCTCTCTTCTTTTTCTAAAATTTCTTGAAAAATCAACTTAATTTGACTAAGGGTATATTTTTTAGAGAAAAAATAAAGTTTTCGGATAATAAATGAATGAACAGGTATCATATCCATAATACTCCTTAGCGAGAGCATTTTTTCTTCTAACTCCTTTATCTCTAACAGATCTGAGAACGACTTTGACAAAAGGAAAAACAAAGAATAAGGATTCTTTTCTTTTAGGAAATATTTAGAGAGCAAACTTGTAGCCTTCTTTTTATTTCTAGATAGAATATTATCTATTAATAAAAAAATGTTTTCACTCTGAAAAAAATCAACAGAAGCTCTTATATCCTCTTCTCGAAGAGTCCCTTCAAAATTCTTTAACGAAGATATCTTCTCTACTTCCTGAGAAAGAGCCCAAAGATCTGATCCCGTATAAGAAATTAATTCCTCCAATAATTTTTCAGAAGCTGATATTCCATTTTTAGAAAATTCTTTTTTAGCCCAAGCTAATAAAGATTTTTTGGTTAAAAGAGGAAATTTTTCTACTTTGATAACTTTACCTAATTTTTCAGGTATATTTTTTATTTCTTTATCTATCTCTATAATAAAAATAGTCTCCTCATCATCGGGCAAATTGTCGATTTCTTTAACAGGAAAATTCTTTAAAATAAACCCTACATTTGAGCTAAAAAGAGATTTTTTAGAAAAGTCTTGTTTTAGACTATCTATATTATCTCTCTCAAGGTCAAAATAAGAGAATGAGAACCCTCTCTTTAAATATTTATTCTTTATCTCTGTCAATCTCCTTTTTAGAAGAAATGTATTCTCTCCATAAAAAAGATAAATCATAATTTCTGACAATGAGGGCAAAAGTAAGCTGACCTCCCGCCAATAGTAATTTTTTTTATTAAGGTACCACAACGAGGACAAGGTTTACCTTCCCTTCGATAAACTTTCCTATATTGGTCAAACAAACCCCTTGAACCATCTGGCCTTCTATAGTCAGAAATGCTTGCCCCTCCTAGCTCTAAACCTTTCTTTAACACCTTCTTGATATTTTCATAAAGAACCTTTATTTCTTTACCAGAAAGATCTGTTCCTTTCTTAAGAGGATGAATCATTGATTCAAATAAGATCTCTGAGGAATATATATTTCCTATTCCTGCTATAAGTTTTTGATCTGTAAGAATAATTTTAATAGAACGATTTCTTTTTATTATTTCTCTAAAACGAATTAAAGTAAATTCTGGTGAAAAAGGATCCAATCCAACTCCTTTGTATTCTTTAGAACCCTCAAATTCTTTCTTAGAATAAAAAAGCTTCACTTTGGCAAACTTCCTTAAATCAGAAAGAGCTATTTGTTTACCATTGTCTAGAAAAAACATTAAATGAATAAAAGCATTCATCTTATCCCTTAATAAATCTTCCTGCGATATCCATTTTCCATTTTTTCTATCCCATTTCCCATACAAAATATGTCCCGTTAGTTTTTGATGAATTAAAAGGAAAAAATTATCTGAGAGACGAAAGACAATATTTTTCCCTCTTCGGAAAATATCTAGAATTTTCTTTCCTATAATTTGACTTTTAAATTCTTTTAAAGATGTTGGTCTTTGGATAAATTTGGGCGTATCTATCCAAACATCAAGAAAAGTCCTTTTAAGGACTTTTCTTTTTAGATCTCTAACAGTTATTTCTACCTCGGGTAACTCGGGCATCTTACCCTAAAATCTTTCTCACTTTATCAATAATCTCAGATGGGGTAAATTTTGCCTTAACTAAATAATCCGCTGCTCCTAATTTTAATCCTCTTTCAACATCTTCTTTTTGCCCAAGATTAGAAAGAATTATTACTGGAATAACCTCTAAAGATGGATCTTCTTTAATCCTTGATAAAACTTCAAAGCCATCTATTCCTGGTAAAATTAAATCCAGGAGAATTAAATTTGGTTTTTCTTCTTTTGCTTTCTTGATACCATCTTCTCCGTCCACTGCTTCTTTCACGTCAAAACCTTCAGCGGCAAGCTTTTTAGCCATCAGTTCCCTTAAAAACCTATCATCTTCAACTATCAAAATTTTCTTTTTTAATTCCTCAGTCATTTTCTTTCATCAAATTGTTTACTTTATCTAAAACTTCTTGGGGATCAAACTCTGTTTTAATTAACCAGTCTTTAGCCCCTAATGCTTTTGCCTTATCTAACTCAACAGGCTGTCCTGAATTAGAGATAACCATAACATCAATATCTTTTAGGTTTTCATCTTTTCTCATCTCCTCCATTACCTCAAAACCTCCCTTTTTGGGCATTATGATATCTAACAAAACCAAATCTGGCTTCCTTTTCCTCATTTTATTTAATCCTTCTTCTCCATCTCTTGCTACCTCGACATTATATCCCGCCTCTTTTAGTTTTTTCTCTAAAATTTCTGCCACTAATTCTTCATCTTCAACAATTAATACTTTTTTCTTCATATTAATTTATTTTAGAACTTGAAAGGGGAATTGTAAAGTAGAAAGTAGTCCCTTTTCCTTCTTCTGATTCAAACCAAATTTTCCCTTTGTGGGCCTCTATTACATTTTTGGTAATAAAGAGTCCTAAGCCTGTCCCTTCGGTCTGTGTTCTAATTGCATTAATAGCTCTAAAAAACCTTGAAAAAACCCTTTTTTGTTGGTCTTTTGGAATTCCTATCCCTGTATCGGAAACAGAAAACTCTAAGAACTTATCTTTCTTAATAAGGTTTAATGTAACTCTTCCCCCTTCCGGAGTATATCTTATTGCATTATCAACCAAATTAGTAATTGCTAATTCTATCTTCTCTTTATCAACCTTTGCAGGAAAAGAATCTCTTGGTTTTTTGAAGATTATTCTTATATTTCTTCTCTGAGCAATTTCTTTATAATTATTTACAACTTTATCTACAATATCTCGGAAATCAGATAACTCAGGCTTATACAAAAATCTTCCTTCTTCAATACGAGTGACATCCAAGAGATCATTCACCAGATTTATCATCCTTTCATTGGATTGATATGTTTTTCTCAAAAACTCCTCTTGCTCCTTTGTTAAGGGTCCAACATCACCATCCAAAATCATTCTTAAGGACCACTTAATAGCAGAAAGTGGAGTTCTTAGTTGATGAGCAGATATTGAAACAAATTCTGTTTTTAACTTTTCCACCATTTTCTCTCG
>CAZLLZ010000010.1:0-10387 GCA_964560945.1 uncultured Candidatus Saccharibacteria bacterium
TTTGGAAGTTAAAATACGAAACCTGCCTTTCTGGTTCGTTTAGCAAAAGAAGTAATAAAAAACCTAGAAAAGGAAATAATGCATAGGAAATTATTGATAATCTAAAAGAGAGTTGAGACAAAAAAAAGGAAAAAGCTACCACTCCTAAAAAACTACCTAATCTTTGCATAGAAACAAAGAAACCTGAATTCCTTCCATAGTATTCTTTATCTACCTTTCTAATCAGAAATGCTGTTTGGGATGTCCATAAAAGAGCTGCTGAAGCACCTAAAATTATAGAAAGAATATAAAGAATGTAAACATGGGGAGCCAAAATAGAAAAAATAAACAAGACATAAGCCAAAGAAGAAAGAGCTATAATTCTTTTTAATCTATATCTCAAAGAGAGAGAAACTGCCACCAATGAAAAAAGAGAAAAAGAAGTATAGATTAGAATGAGAGAATAAAATCCGGTATTTCTAAAACCCTGCTCAGAAAAAAAAGTTGTGATATATTGCTGAATACCGTTATAACCAAAGAATATTAAAAAAAAGGAAAAAGAAAGAATTTTAATATCTCTTGGAATATTGGTCTTTACCATTCTCTCATTTTATTGAATTCTTTCTTTAAATACAAATAAAAACCGGACAATCCGGTTTAATAATAAATCTTAAGTTAACATAAAGAGCTTGTCGTCTCTGTACCTTGAATTTCTTGAAAAATCTTCTCTAGAGGAACTTTAGAAATAATCTCCTTGCCAAAAAAGAAAGCATAGATTATTAGTTTCCCTCTTGCTACACAAAATCCGTTCTTATTTATTTCCACAAGATAGTTTCCTATTTCCCATCTTTCTTCGTCTTCAATCTTCCCTTTCAGAGCCCCTTTTTCTCTTACAATCTTTAAAAATTCCCTAATTCCCATTCCTTCACCTATTAAAAATTATAGGACACTTATTTAACAATTGTCAATAAAAAAACAGGGCCTGAGAGAGGCCTGCCAAAAATTAAAAAATAAAGAGGGAAAAGAACAAGGTCTAACAGTCTTGGGATATGTCTTAAGCATCGAATTCTTCTAATAAATTATTTATTCTTCTTATGAAGGTTTCATTCTTCAGTACTTTGAATACCCTAGAAAGATCAAAGATTCTCTTTACTGGGGGCTCTGCTATTACTACGTCACTCATTCTCCCATTAGAGTAAAGGGTAACAGATGGCGTACCAAAGAGATTTCTTGTTAACTCCGGAAAATCATCCTGCCAATGAATGATAGCATCTCTCATCGCTCTAGAAATATGATCTGGACTTGTAACTATCACCACAGAATCAATCGCATTCTTAGACAATATCTTTGCTACATTCTGGAAATTCTCTACTGTATTTTTTGCGCCTGTCTCTAAAGTCAATTTCTTATCAACAAGATCTTTGATAGCCGATGAAGAATATTCCTGAAATACAGAGAAAACCTTGAACCCTGAAAGCTCTTCTATCCTCTCATAAAGTAAATCTCTCATCCATTCTGCTTCTTTTTTACCATCTTTTTCAGTTCCGCCTGTGATTATTAAAATCCTCGCTTCTGGATCTTCAAGAAATACTTTCAAACCCGTAACTATCCTTCCCGGTTTATCTGGGGAGATTCCCCAAACAACCTCTTTAAAGTTTTCTTGGTTCGGAGAGTATCCCAAGACTACCACAGCTTTCTTCAATTTTTAACTTTTAAATGAGCAACCTCCTTTTATTTCTCTAACTCTAAGGAAATGTCCTTAGAGCACTGATATCATAAAATAAAAAATGGAGAAAGTCAATAGTCTCTCTCCATAATTTTTTCGCTAGAATGATCCATGTTAAAAAGACCTACTGGATCTATATCAATCTTTCTCCTCCTCCCAAAATAACTATCTGTCACTCTGAAAATAGCCTCAAAGAATTCCACTTTACCATAGACAGCATCAAATAACCATCTCATTGAATCAATCACTCCTTCTATCTCTAGGTTTAACTCAGGTACCCTTTCTACTAAATATAACATTGCATTCAAGGCAAAAGTAGATAGCCAGTGAGCTCCTCCAACTAACACTATTTTTCTTCCTGAATTGAACGGGTCGGGGAGCAGAGCTAAGATCCCATAGTCAACAACCCACTCTGTACCTGTAGCTACAGGTACAAAAGTTCTAGTAAGATATCTTTTTGCTTTTTCTTCGGGAATTCTTCTTTCGATACCATCCTTTCCTTTTGTTATCCAAGGATAATTCATTTCTGGAAAATCATAGTTTACTACTCTTAGAATCCAATTCGGCCTCTCTAAAATTACCCTGAAATCTTCTACTTTATAAGAATACCATTTTTCTTTATTCCCTTCTTGAGTATCAGAAACCACTGGAACCCTAGGAGAAACTACCAATTCTTTAAGAGTCACACTGTTTATTTTCTCTAAAGAAAACTCATACATTAGAAATCTTGCTACAGGATTAGCCATTCCGAGACCTGAAACATACGAAACATCCGGAAGAATCTTTCTAATCTTCTTGGAGGAAACTCTATAAGCCAGATCATATTCTTCTATGTCTATTTCGATAAGCTGTCTGCCCCGATGTTTACCGCACAGCCCATTTCTCCCAATAAGAGTTCTGTCTGTTTCTCTAATAATGTTTTTCTCACTTTTTCTTTTAGTCCCACCAATCACTCCTTTCCCTTTGCTTATTTCTCTTAAGATAACATTTGCTATCTTTACTGCTCTTTCTCTCTTTCCTAGCTTCCCATTTAAATTTTCAGAGAACATACGTAAATAATAAAATAAAAAAAGATGTTTGTCAAGAAAAATAACCTTCTTTTCTTGCTATTTTCTGCTTATAGAAGAATATCTTGTATAGAACTTCGTACCATCTGGAATATTATTAAAGACCACTGAATGGGGACCAACAACTGAATTCTGTCCCATCATCACTCCGGGCATAAAGGAAACATTAACCCCTACTCTTACATCTTCTCCTGTAATTATTCCTAAGTGTTTTCTCTGAGTACCAATTTTCTTTCTTTTTACTATAGACTTTATTTCTTCCCTGTCTAACCTCACGTTAGCGGTAACTGTTCCAGCTCCTATCTTAGTGTTTTTCCCAATAATAGAATCCCCGAAATACCCTGAATGAACATGAACTCCTTCTTGAAAGATAGAACGCGCCACTTCTGAGTTAGCTCCTATTATTACATTGTCTTCAAGATTAGTATACTCTCTCACAAGAGTATTGTTTCCAACAATAACATTATTCCCGATATAACAAGGTCCTTTAATTACCGCCCCTTCATAAATCTTTACATTCTCACCTATGGAGACTTTTCCCTTTATTACAACATTCTTTTTAATTTCGGCTGATTTTGAAATTTTTCTCTTAAGATGCCTATCCATTAGGTAGTTTGCGATATTAAATAAATGCCAAGGATACTTAAGAGGAAAACTTTCTTTATTTATTTTAATAACCCTTGCTCCTTTTATTCTAATAAACAAATTAAGAGCATCCTCAAAGTCATACATATGTTTTTTGACCTTCTGATAGTAGTTGAAGAAATCCTTCGAAAGTCTATATGTTCCCACCACTTTTAAATTAGAAGGCTCTTTCCCCGGTTTAGGTTTCTCTACTATTCCCCTTACTTTGCCGTCTTTCATATCTAAAATCCCATATAAATAAGGTGTATCTGTAAAAGTAGCGAATAAAATAACTGGACTTTTTCTTTCTCTTGCTGCTAATTTTATATAGTAATCCCCATCCAACCTCTCTGCATTTAAAACAAAGAAAACTTTCTTAGTTAAATCTCTCGCCTGCCACAGGGCATTACCCATTCCTTTTGGTTGTTTCTGGACGATATATTTTATTCTAATATCTTTAAATCTGTAATCCTTTAATAGCTTTTCTACACCCCTAGAAGAAGATTGAATTATAATTATCTCTTTAATTCCTGCTTTTTTTAAGCTATCTATTGTATACCAAATTAAAGGTTTACCCATTATTTTTATAAGGGATTTGTGCTTCTTATTTAGAGGCCAAAAGCGAGAACTAGCTCCAGCAGCCAAAATTATAGCTTGCATAATTAGTTATTTAATCAAACCAATTAAAAGATTTATTAATTTTTCCTTATTGTGTTTTCCTATCTCTTCTTCAGAGAACAAATTCTCTCCGACGAATTTCTTTTCTTCTGGGATATTATCAAAAGGCACCAAGTCTATTAGAAATTCACCTTCATTTTTTGCTTTCTCTATTCTATCTTCAGAGGGAATAAGATTGTTAAAAACAACATAATCTAATTCACATCCAATATATCTCTCAACCTCTCGGGTAAAATCCATAACAGAAAATCCCTGGGTTTCTCCTAACTTCGTCATTAGAGGACAAATAAATATCTTTTTTGCCTTAGATGACACAATAGCTTCTTTTATTCCTTTAGGAAGAAAACAAGGAATAATACTACTATAAAGATCTCCAGGCCCTATCAAAATTACATCTGCTTGTTTAATCTCTTCTATTGCTTTTCCATATCCTTTACCTTGAGGCTTAAGAAAAATTCTCTTTATTTTCTTTGTTCTGTCATGATTCTCTCCTACATCAATTTCGTCTTCTCCTTCAACTAATTCTCCGTCTTCAAGTTCGGCTACTAATTGAATTTTATCTAAAGTTGCCGGGAGAGCTTTTCCTCTTACATTTAAAAAATTATGAAGAATATCTAAAGTTTTCTCAAAACCATAATTCTTTTCCAAGGCTGCGATAAAGACATTGGCGAAATTATGACCAAAGTGCCCCGGTGAAAGCTCTATGTTTCTTGCAAACCTAAAATTCCAGATTCTCTCTTTCCATTCTTCTCCTGGTGAAAGATTAGCTAATGCTATCAAATGCCTTCTTATATCTCCAGGAGGCAGAACGTTTAATTCTCTTCTCAATACTCCTGTAGAGCCTCCATTGTCTACCATCGAAGTTATTCCCACCATTTTAAAACCTCTCTCTTTAAGAGGCTTAAGAGTCAATTTCGGAACAGCACTACCCCCTCCAAAAACTATAATTTTTTTACTCATAATATCTTATTCTACAGTAACAGACTTCGCTAAATTTCTTGGTTTATCAATATCGTTTCCTAAGTTTAGAGCCATATAATAGGCAAATAGATGAAGAGGAACAACGGTTAGAAGAGGATACAACATCTCTATTGTCTCAGGAATATAAAAAACATCTTCTGAAAGCTTTTTCACTTTTTTATCTCCTTTAGTAGCTATTAGTAAAAGAGGGGCTTTCCTTGCCTTAACCTCCTCAAGATTAGCAAATGTTTTCTCATAAACAGAATCCTGAGGTATAATTCCCACAAAAGGAAAATCTTTATCTGCTAAAGCTAAGGGTCCATGCTTCATCTCTCCAGCTGCATAACCTTCAGCATGAATAGGATAGGCAATTTCTTTGAGCTTTAGAGCTCCCTCTAAAGCTATCGGATAATTATACTTTCTTCCAATATAGATAAAATTTTTATACCTAGAATATTTTTTAACTATTCTTTTTATCCTATCTTTTTTAGAAAGGATTTCTTCTATTTTAGAAGGAATTTCTTTTAAAGCTTTAATAATCTTTTTCCCTTCAAGGATTGTCATCTCGCGCTGTCTTCCTAAAAATACTGAGAACAGAGAAAGAGCTGTAATTTGAGAAAGAAAAGCTTTTGTAGAAGCTACTGCTATTTCAGGTCCTGCTCTTAAATAAACTCCTGCATCTGTCTCTCTTGCTTGAGTAGACCCTACTACGTTTGTAATTCCTAAAGTAAGTACCCCTCTCTTTTTTGCTTCTCTTAAAGAGGCTAAAGTATCTGCGGTTTCTCCAGACTGAGAAACAAAAATAGCTGCTATCTTCTCCGGATTCAGAAAAACTGGCTTTCTATATCTAAACTCTGAGCCAATGTCATCTTCGCAATCTACTCCTGCCTTTTCTTCTATCATATACTTTCCTATTTGAGCAGCATAATGAGCTGTACCACAAGCCACCAGGATTATCTTTTCTATTTCTCTTAACTTTTCTTTAGCATCATCTAATCCTCCCAATTTAACATTCCCTTCTTCTTCAACAAATCTTCCCCTGAATGTATTTTCCACTGCTTCTGGCTCTTCAAAAATCTCTTTTAGCATAAAATGATCAAACTTCCCCTTTTCTGCTAGATTTTCCTCCCACTCTATATGTTGAATAGGTTTTTCTTTAAGAATATGGAATCTTTCTGGGCTAAAAGTCGCTATCTCAAAATCGTCTAAGGGAATAATCTGCGATGTTCTTGTTACAATAGGAGAAGGATCTGAAGCTAATATAAACTCTTTGTCTCCTATCCCTAATAAAAGCGGAGAAGAAAGACGAGCTGCTACAATTCTCTGAGGTTCATATTTTGAAACAACAGCTATCCCAAATGTACCTTTTAATTCATGAATAACTTTTCTTACAGCTTCCTCTAAGCTACCGTCGTAGTATTTTTCAATAAGATGAGCAACTATCTCTGTATCTGTATCAGAAGAAAAAGTGTGTCCTTCTTTTATTAGTTTTTTCTTTAACTCCTTATAATTTTCTATAATACCGTTGTGAACTACAAAAAATTCATTTTTACAGTCTGAATGAGGATGAGCATTATTCTTTGTTACCTCCCCAGTTGTTGCCCAACGAGTATGAGACAATCCTGTATTCCCTTTAACTTTTAAATTATTTAATTCTTTTTCTGATCTTGAAATCCTTCCTACTTTTTTTAAGAGAAATGGCTCTTCTCCATTTAAAACCACAAAACCAAAGCTATCATATCCTCGATATTCTAATCTTTTCAAACCCGTTAAGAGAACGGGGAAGGCTTTAGATTTTCCGGTATAACCAACTATGCCGCACATTATATTAGTTAGTAGTTAGTAGTGGGTTTTAATCAGTGACGATGTTAATTAATTTTTGAGGGACAATAATTACTTTTTTTATAGATTTTCCTTCTATCCATTTTCTAACTTTTTCCCTTTCTAAAGTCAACTTCTTTACTTCCTCTTCTGAAAGATTCTTAGAAATACTTATTTTATCTCTCAATTTTCCATTAACTTGGATTAATAAAAGGATGTTTTCATCGGAAAATAAATTCGGGTTATAGGATGGCCATTTTTCCAAAAAAATACTTTTCTTATGGCCTAATTTTTCCCACAATTCCTCAGTAATATGAGGGGCAAAAGGAGAAAGGAGTTTCAAGAGTATTTCATAATCTCTCTGGAAAATTTCTTTCTCTTTTTCAAGTGTATTGGAAAGAATCATTAATTTAGAAATCACCACGTTGAAGCGAAATTGCTCTATTCCCCCTGTTACTTCTCTGATTGTATTGTTAATTATCTTCTCTAATTTTTTATCTTGATTTTTCATCCGAGGCGAGACTTTCTCTCTCAATTGCCATACTCTTTCTAAAAATCTTCGACACCCCCTTACACCTTTATCAGACCACTCAACATGTTGACTGGCAGGACCCATAAAAAGTTCATACAGCCTTATCGTATCTGCTCCATATTTTTCTACCATTACATCAGGATTTACCACGTTCCCTCTAGATTTAGACATTTTCGCTCCCCTATAATAAATTAATCCATTGGCAAAAAATTTCTGAAATGGCTCATCAAAATCTAAATACCCTTCATCATACAAAAACTTTGTAATAAACCGAGCATATAAGAGGTGTTTTGTTGCATGCTCTGCTCCTCCTACATAAACATTAACTGGCAACCATCTTCTAATTTTTTCTGGGGAAGCAAATCTTTCTTTATTATGAGAATCTGCATATCTTAGGTAATACCAGCTTGAGTCAACAAAAGTATCCATTGTATCTGTCTCTCTCTCAGCTTTTCTTCCACATATAGGACATCTTGTTTCCACAAAAGACTTTGATTTGGAAAGTGGAGATTTTTCTGTCCCGGTAGGCTTGAAATCTTTAATATCAGGAAGAATAACAGGTAAATCTTTTTGAGGAACAGGAACAGCTCCATGAACAGGACAAAAAATAATAGGAATAGGAGCCCCCCAATATCTTTGGCGAGAGACTAGCCAATCCCTCATCTTGTAATACACTTTATGAGTTGCCAACCTCTTCTCCTTTAGATATTTTTCTATTTCCTTTCGTGCTTGAGAAGAACTCATTCCCGAAAACTTTCCTGAATTAACTAAGACTCCGTCTTCTTCAAAAGCTCCTTTTTTAAGGTTAGAATCTCCCCTTAAAGGTTTAATTACTTTTTTAACTGGAAGATTATATTTTTTAGCAAAAAGAAAGTCTCTTTGATCATGAGCCGGAACAGCCATCACAGCTCCTGTTCCATAATCCATAAGAACATAATCAGCTACGAACACAGGAACCTCCTCTTGATTAACAGGATTTACAACCCTTAGACCCTTTAGAAGAACCCCCGTTTTCTCTTTCTCACTAATTTTCCTTTCAATCTCCATTTTTCCCTTAGCAAGGCGAATATATTTTTCCACCTCATCTTTATTCTCAATATAATCTACTATCTTTTTAATAATGGGGTGCTCGGGGGAAATAACAACATAAGTACAACCAAAAAGAGTGTCAATTCTTGTAGTAAAAATTTCCAGAGAAAGGTCTGAAAAATCTTTAAAAATGAATTTAATCTCTGCTCCTTCAGATTTCCCTATCCAGTTTCTTTGGAGGGTTTTTATTTCTGAGGGCCAATCAAGTTTATCAAGATCTTTAAGAAGCCTCTCGGCATATTCTGTAATTCTAAAAAACCACTGTTTTAGAAATCTTTTTTCTACAGGAGTCTTACACCGCTCACATTTTCCTTCAATCACTTGTTCATTAGCTAAAACTGTTTTACAAGAAGGACACCAATTAACCGGAGATTCTTTTTGATAAGCCATTCCTTTCTTAAGAAGAAGAAGAAATATCCACTGAGTCCATTTATAGTACTCTGGAGAGGAAGTAAAAATCTCCCTTTCCCAATCATATCCGAAACCTGCCATCTTTAACTGTCTTCTAAAATTAGCAATGGATTCTTTTATCAGCTGAGCTGGATGAATCCCTGTCTTCACCGCATAATTTTCAGCAGGTAAACCAAAGGAATCAAAACCCATCGGGTGCAAAACCTCAAAATCTTCCATCTTCCTTTTCTTAGAAAGGACATCAGAAAAAGTATATCCTCTCAAATGACCTACATGAAGGCCTTGAGCCGAAGGATAAGGGAACATATCAAGACAATAAAATTTCTTCTTTTTGGATTTGTCAGAAACTTGAAATATTCTTTCTCTTTCCCAAAAATCCTGCCACTTTCTCTCAATTTTTTGATGATCGTATTTCTCCATTTTTAATTTCTCATTTTAGCAGAAAATACAAAAAAATCTAACTTCAGAAACCACTATCTCTTCATCTCTCTGTTTGATGTCTGACAATGAAATAGTGTTTTGCTACTTCAATTAAAAGTAGATCTATCAATCCTATACTAAAAACTAACTGCCAGTCAAAAATATTTAAAGGAACAGTTTTAAAAAGGATCTGTAAAAAAGGAATATAAAGGATACTTATTAAGGCTCCTATCCCACATATCCAAGCAAAAATTAACAACTTATTAGAAAAAAGATTTATACTCCAGATGTTTTTTCTTAAATTTTTACAGGAAAAAACATAAAAAAACGAATCTATTACTAAAGCAACAAAAATTACTGATCTAATATGAAAAATTTCGTATCCTGAATATTTTATTAACCAAAATAATAATCCGAAAAGTAAAAGATCTGTCACAAATCCAACAATTAAAATTATAGATTTCATTTCTTTAGTTAAAAGAGGGGCATTATGTTTTTGAGGAGGACGGGACATCAAATTTTTCTCTTTCGGCTCAAAAGCCAAAGGAAGAGAAAGAATCCCATCCCCAATAAGATTTGCCCATAAAATTTGAACGGGTAACACCGGGAGGGGCCAACCAAAGAGAATACTTCCTCCAATTAGAATCACTTCGGTAAAACTATCAGATAAAAGGAAGGTAACTACTTTTCTGATATTATCAATAATTACTCTTCCTTCTTCAATTGCCGATGTAATAATAGAAAAACTATCATCTAGTAAAATTAAATCGGAGGTCTCTTTAGCTAATTCCGTACCCGACCCCAAAGCCATTCCAATATCTGCCTTTTTTAAAGCGGGAGCATCATTCACCCCATCTCCTGTCATTGCTACTACCTCTCCTTTCTCTTGCCAAGCTTTTATAATTCTCATTTTATGCCTAGGCTCAACCCGAGCATAAATTTGAATTTTGTCTAATATTTCCCCAAGCTCCTCATCAGATAACTTATCTAAATCTTTCCCCTCTAATATATTTTTATTCTTTATTTGAAAACCAAGCTCCTCTGCTACTCGTTTAGCGGTTAATTTATGGTCTCCCGTAA
>CAZLLZ010000011.1:0-9892 GCA_964560945.1 uncultured Candidatus Saccharibacteria bacterium
CCACCGACCCCAGGTTTATAAGACCTGTGCTCTAACCACTGAGCTACACGCGCTTGTTTTTAGTTTAATTGTTTTTCTGAATTTGTAAATATTTGACAGAAAGAAGGGATAATGATAGCTAATAAGTAGTTCCTTACATTCTGGTAGGGAAAAGGAGGATAAAAATGGAAGCAATAGTAGGAGCAATAGAAAGATACGCAAGAAGAGAAATGGGAGGAATCTGGTCAGAAGAAAATAAATTCCAAAAATGGCTAGAAGTTGAGATAGCAGTTTTAAGGGCAAAGGTAAATAGAGGAATGATTCCTTATACCGTAGTAGATTCTATAGAGAAGGAGGCGGTTTTTAAGGTAGAAAGAATCAAAGAAATTGAAAGAGAAAACAAGCATGACTTATTGGCTTTTGTGGAAGCGGTGAGAGAAAATCTTTCTGATAATTATGCCGGAGAATTTCATAAAGGATTGACCTCGTATGATGTGGAAGATACAGCATTGTCATTATTGATAAAAGAATCGATAGAGATTATTATCGAGGATATCAAAGGGTTAATGGAATCTATCCTAAGAAGGGCAAAGCAATATAAAAATACAGCAATGATGGGAAGAACTCATGGGCAGCAAGCGCAGCTGACTACCTTTGGAATGTTGCTCTTGGACTACTACAATGCATTAGATAGAAGCTTGAGGGCGTTAGATTTTCTGAAAAGAGAAGTAGGTGTCGGAAAAATCTCTGGTGCAGTTGGAGCTTATACAGAAATTAGTCCAGATGTAGAAGAGGTTGCTTGCTATAAACTTGGCTTAAAGCCAACTAGGGTGTCAAGCCAGATAATTTTTAGAGATATTCATGCGAGGATAACGGCAGAGTTATCAGTTATTGGTGGAATACTTGAGAAAATAGCGACAGATATAAGATTACTGAGTATACCAGAAATTGGCGAAGTGAGAGAGCCTTTTGGGAAGAAACAGAAAGGATCTTCAGCTATGCCACATAAGAAAAATCCGATAACTTGCGAAAACACCTGTGCTCTAACAAAAGTCCTGAGAGGTATGTCGCTCGCGGCTCTAGAGGATATTTCTACTTGGCTACAGAGAGATTTGACTCAGTCAGGGGCGGAGAGATTTATTTTCTCACACAGTTTCATACTTTTGGACAGAATGTTATTTAATATGAAGAAAGTCATAGATGGATTAGAGGTTTTTCCGGAAAAGATGGAGGAGAATATCAAGAGGAGTTTTGGGGTTTACGCTTCTCAAGGTATCAGAGATACTCTTATAAGAAGGGGAATGGATTCTGAAAAAGCTTATAATCTTATTCAGAAAGCTTGTTTTAGAGCAGTCTACTCGAGAAAGTCGCTAGAGGAAGTTCTCCAAAATAAAAAAGATGTTAAAGAGCTTATTTCTGTCGAAGAACTGAAGTCTTTCTTTAAATTTCAGAGATACCTAAGATATATTGATGATGTATTTGCAAAATTTCCGTAGACAAGAAGATCTTTTTTAAAAAGGAGTTGTTGAGACAACTCTTTTTTTCTTGACATCAATAAAATAAATGTTAGAAATTTATTGGGTGAAAAAATGGAAAAATGGATAAAGATAAGTGAAGGAAAAACAAAGATTATTCAGGAGTTGATGGGTACCCATGGCCAGGTGGTAAAAATAGAAAGCAAACCCGACATTACAGCCGGCGATGGAGCAAAGAGGGATCGAATAGACAGGAAAGATATTTTTGCCAATAATACTACTTGCAACGTCTTTAAATTGCTTGAGAGAAAGGGAATAAAAACACATTTTGTACAGAGATTGTCAGGTAATTCTTTTCTAGCTTATGGATGTGAAATGATACCTGTTGAGGTTGTGATAAGAAGAATAGCAACGGGGAGTTATCTAAAAAGAAATCCGGAGGTGAAGGATGGAACAGTTTTTGATAAGCCGGTAGTAGAGTTCTTTTACAAAGATGATGATATGCATGATCCGATAATGATTTTAGAGGATAACGAAATACTTCTTTATGATGCTAAGAAGCCAATAGAAGCTAGTAGCTTTATGGGAACATTTGATGATTTATCAATGCTAGAGTTAGCTAAGGTTATGGAGAAGAGAGCTAAGGAAGTCTTTTTGATCTTAGAAGAGTCTTTCAAAAATCTAGGGATTATTCTTTGGGATTTGAAAATAGAGTTTGGGTGGACAAGGACGAGCGGGGAGTTGGTTGTTGCTGATGTTATTGATAATGATAGTTGGAGAATAAGAGATAAAGAGGGAAATCAGCTGGATAAACAAGTTTACAGAGATGGAGGGTCTTTAGAGAAAGTAAGAAACCTTTACGAGACCGTTTCGAATATAACAGATAAATTTAGTTTTTGGTAGAATAAAATGTTCCTTAAAATAAAACCGCCGAATTTTGTCGGCAGTTTTTTATTTTAGTTCAAATTCTTTCTTCTTTTTTTTCTGACAATTTTCTCAAATTCTTCTTTCTCAATAGTTTCTTTTTTAACAAGAGTGGTAGCAATTTTTTCTAAAAGCTTTTTATGGGATCTAATAAGTTTTTTTGCCCTTTTTTCGCATTTTTCTATAATCTTTTCTACTTCTTTGTCGATTTTTGCTGCTATTTCTTCAGAATAGGGTTTCCATCCGTAGCCAAAAAGGAATCCTGTTTTTTCAATATCCTCAAATGATATTGGTCCTAAAGATGACATTCCATATTCTTTCACTAATTTTCGAGCCATAGAAGAAGCTTTTTCCAAATCATTAGAGGCTCCTGTGGTCATTTCTCCGAACTTTATCTTTTCTGATACATATCCTCCTAATAAAACAGTAATCTCAGCTAAAAATTCAGACTTTGTTTTTAATCTTCGTTCTTCTTTAGGAGTCTTAAGAGTATATCCTGCTGCCATTCCACGAGAGATAATGGATACTTTTCGTACAGGTTCTGCTTCTTTTATTAAAGCTGACAATAACGCATGTCCTGCTTCATGATAGGCAGCAATTTCCTTTTCTTTTTTAGAAAGGACGTGGCTTTTTCTCTCGGGGCCTAAGAGAACTTTCTCAATGGAAGTTATTAAATCTTTTTGCTCGATTTGATTTTTGTTTAATTTTGCAGCTAAGATAGCAGCTTCATTCATTGCATTCTCCAAATCTGCTCCAGAAAATCCGGGAGTTCTTTCTGCTAATTCTCTGAAGTTAACATTGTCTGCTAAAGGTTTTCCTACAGAGTGAATTCTCAAGATAGCTTCTCGCTCTTTTATGTCGGGAAGATCAACAACTACTTTTCTGTCAAATCTCCCTGGTCTCAAAAGAGCAGAATCTAGAACATCTGGTCTGTTTGTAGCAGAGATGACAATGACTTTATCTTCTCTCTCGAACCCATCCATCTCTACTAAAAGTTGATTTAATGTTTGTTCTCTCTCTTCGTGACCCCCAGTAATAGTAGCAGGTCCTCTCATTTTTCCAATAGCATCTAACTCATCAATAAAGACAATGGAAGGCTGTCTTTTTTTAGCTTCTTGGAAAAGTGATCTTACTCTGGCCGCTCCTACTCCTACGAAAAGTTCTACAAACTCAGATCCTGAAATAGAAAGGAAGGGTACATTGGCTTCTCCAGCTACAGCCCTTGCTAAGAGCGTTTTTCCGCAACCCGCAGGTCCCACTAAAAGCACTCCTCGGGGTATTTTAGCTCCCATTTTTAAGTATTTCTGAGGGAACTTAAGAAAATCAACAATTTCCATTAGCTCTTCTTTGGCTTCCTTTAAGCCAGCTACATCTTTAAAAGTTACTTTTTCTTTCAATCTTCCTCCTGCTCCAAAAAGTCTTGCTTTAGATTTAGTGAAGTCAAAAGCTTGCGTTGCTCCAGCTTTAGCTTTTCTAAAAAGCATCCAGAAGAAAATAATAAAGATGAAAAATGGCAAAACTCCAAGTAGAAGGAAAGTTCCCCAGAAAGCAATGTTAGTTTCTTTTTTAAAGGAGAAATTTACTTTTTGGAGTTTCTCTTTGTTTGTTCCAAGACTATTTAATAATTCCAAAAGAGAGGTTTCAGGTTCTTTATAAGCAACAGCTTTTTTATTATTTTTGTAAGAAATAGTAATTGATGTTCCAGAGATTTCAATCTTTTCTACCTCTCCTTTATTTACGTCTTGGACTAGTTGAGAAAGACTAATTTCTTTTGGTTTTTGTAATGAGGATAGAGTTAAGCTGTTTCCTTCAGGCGAGGTAGGTTTTACGAAAAACGAGAAAACAGCTACTATTATAATTAATAAGGAGACAATAAAGATAAATTCTTTGAGAAAATTTTTCATTTTATTTCTAATGGTTCTAATGTCATCTTGTGAGTTTCCGGTAAAAGAGAGGAAATCCTAAATTTATATTTCTTTCCCTCTTTTAATACTTCTTCTAATTTTTCTATTGAGCCAAATTCAGAAATATGACATAGCCCGTAAATGCCAGGTTTTATTTCTATAAAGGCTCCATAGGGTTTTATTTTGACTACTTTTCCCTCTAAGGTGTCTCCTTTTTTGAGTTTTTTATCTATATCTTTCCACGGGTCTTCTTTTAAAGCTTTCAATGAAAGAAAAACTTTCCCTTCGTTAATAGCAATAATTTTTGCTTTTACTCTTTGTCCAACTTTTAAAACTTTAGATGGATCATCAATTAATTGCCAATCTAGTTCCGAGATGTGAATTAATCCTTCAGCTTCCTTTTCCTTTTTTGTTCCTTCTTTCCAAAACTTTACAAAAGCTCCAAAATCGACAATTCCTGTTATTTCTCCATCTACTACATCTCCTACTCTATATTCTTCCACTATTTTTGACGAATCCTCTTTTTCAGTAAGAATAAGTTTCCCTGTTCTAGGGGAAAAACTTAATATCTTTACTTCCATTTCTTTTCCTACGAATTTTTGTAACTCTTTGAGAATTTTATTCGGATCAGGATTTTTTAGCTTTGGATAATTCTCTGGATCAAGCTGAGAAGAGGGAATAAAAGCAGGAATGTTGAACAGTTTCGTTAATAAGCCTCCTCGGTTTGCTCCCAATATTTTAACTTTTATAGTTTCATCATTCTCTTTAATTCTTTCAATTTTTTCCCAAGATGATTTTTCTGCAATTTCTTTTAAGGAGAGCTCAATTAATCCATCTTCATTGTCCACGCAAATTACTTTTGCAGAGATTTTATCTCCTCTTTTTAATTTTTTGAAGTTATCATTGCTACCTAGAAGCTCGGATCCATAAATAACACCTGTTCCGTAAGGACTTAAATCTAAAAAAACAGATGACCTACCAATGTCAATGACTTTTCCTTCAACAATCTCTCCCTCTTTTAATGGCTGAGGAAGATTATCAATAATTTTTTTGAATAAATCTTTCATCTTACTAATCTTATAATATATCTTAACTTTTTCAAAATATCAAGCTATTTTACTCTTTTAAAAAGATAATAGATGTTGTAAAATGTAATTAATATGGAGATTTATTGGAAAGGGCATTCCTTTTTTAAAATTGAGACAGAGCCTCAAAAAAAACAGAAAGTTACTATTGCTATTGATCCTTATGATTTATCAATAGGGTTAAAGGTAGCCCCTCTTGAGGCAGACATTCTTTTAATCACTCATAACCATTACGATCATAATAACAAAAGCCTTATTAAGGGTTCTCCATTTTTAATTGAGGGTCCAGGAGAATATGATGTTAAAGGAGTTTATATAGAAGGAATAGAAGCATTTCACGATGATAAAAAAGGGGAAGAGAGAGGGAAAGTAACAGTTTACACTATAGAATCTGAAGACATAAGAATATGTCACCTTTCAGATTTAGGACAGAAGGAATTAACCGATTATCAGTTGGAAAGAATGGGTGAAGTAGATATACTTTTTATACCGGTAGGAGGGGTATATACAATTTCTCACAAAGAGGCTCCGGGTATTATTTCTCAAATAGAGCCTAAAATTGTTATCCCGATGCATTACGCATTGCCCGGATTGAAATTAGAGATTGATAGAGTAGATAAATTCTTAAAGGAGATGGGAATAAAAGAACCGGAAAGATTAAAAAAGTTAAAAATTAAAAAGAAAGATCTTCCCCAAGAGACGAAAATTATTCTTTTGGATTATAGATGAAAAAATTAAAAGAAATATTAGAAAGGATAAGGAACCTAACTCCTGAGAAAAAGAAAATATTTTTCTGGAGTGTCATTGCCATTATTTCGGTTTTTCTTTTTTATCTTTATGCCAAGGATGTCCAATGGCAAGTAAGTAAATACAGAGAGAGAATAAGGAGAGAAGGATTTGGACTACCTGAATTTCCCCGAGAAGAACAAATAGAAGGCATTAAAGGGCAGCAACAGGTTTTAGAAGATCAGTTAAAACAAATTGAGGAAATGGGGAAAAAGCAAGAGGCTCAGCAGGTACTAGGTAGTCAAGGTGAAAAAATTAGTGAATAAGGACAAAAAATAATGGATGAAGAGCAAAAAAACACAATAGGGAAGGTTAGAGAGAGAGAAATTACTGAGGAAATGAAAGAATCTTATATTGACTACGCAATGTCCGTGATTATTTCACGGGCTTTACCTGATGTAAGGGATGGTTTAAAACCTGTTCAAAGAAGAATTCTTTATACAATGTACAAATTGGGCTTGACGAGCGGTGCTAAGTTTAGAAAATGTGCCACGGTTGTTGGAGAAACAATGGGTAAATATCATCCCCATGGAGACGCTGCTATTTATGATGCTTTAGTGAGAATGGCTCAGGATTTTTCTTTAAGATATCCTTTAGTTCAAGGACAAGGTAACTTTGGTTCTATTGATGGAGACCCACCGGCTGCTATGCGTTATACTGAGGCGAGACTTTCGAAAGTAGGAGAGTTAATGTTGAAAGATATTGATAAAAATACAGTAGACTTTATTGATAACTATGATGGAACAAGAAAAGAACCAAAAGTTTTACCTTCTCCTATTCCTCAACTTCTTTTAAATGGTTCTTTAGGAATAGCAGTGGGAATGGCTACTTATATTCCTCCTCATAATCTTTCAGAGGTTTGTGATGCTTTGGCTTATCTAATTGATAACCCAGATGCGCAGACAGAAGATCTCTTTCAATTTATAAAGGGTCCAGATTTTCCTACGGGTGGTGAGATGTTTGGTCAGGAAGATATAATTTCAGCTTACTCTCAAGGGAAAGGACCAATTGTTTGTCGGGGAAAAGCGGAAATTGTGGAGGATCAAAAAACAAAAAGAACACAGATTATTATTACAGAGATTCCATTCCAGGTAGAAAAAGCCTCACTTTTGGAGACTATAGCTAAATTAGTTCAAGAAAAGAGAGTTGAGGGGATAAAAGATATTAGAGATGAATCTGATAGAGAAGGAATGAGAATAGTTATTGATCTTCAAAGAGGAACCTTACCGAGGAGAATTCTCAACAGATTATATAAGTTTACTGATCTCCAAAAGACATTTCATTTAAATATGTTAGCTCTGGTTGATGGAATTCAACCAAAAGTTCTAAATTTAGTCGAGGTCTTAAATTACTTCCTAAAACACAAAAAAGAAGTTGTTGTTAGAAGAACAAAGTTTGATTTAGAAAAAGCAAAGGAGAGAGCTCATATTTTAGAGGGATTAAATATTGCCCTCCTTCATATTGACGCGGTAATTAAAACTATTAAAGCTTCTAAAGATAAAGAAGCTGCTAAAAAGAATTTGATGAAGAAATTTAAGCTTGACGATATTCAGGCAACAACTATTTTAGAAATGAAACTTCAGCAATTAGCAAAATTAGAAAGAGAAAAGATAAAAGCAGAATTAGAAGAGAAAAGAAGATTAATTAAGGAGCTAACGGCTCTTTTGAAGAGCGAAAAGAAAATTAAGGAATTAATGAAAAAGGAAATTTTAGAGGTTAAAGAAAAGTATGGCGATGAGAGAAGGACAAAAGTATTTAAACAAAGAGTAAAAGAAATCTCTCTTGAAGATTTAATTCCAGAAGAAGATACGATTATTACATTGACGAGGGGAGGATACATAAAAAGAGTAGATCCAGCTTCTTATCGAGTTCAAAAAAGAGGGGGAAAAGGAATTTCAGGTATCGAGAGGGTAGGAGAAGACGTGGTTGAACACTTTGTTTTTTGCAACGCAAGAGATAATGTGTTGTTTTTCACTGATTCTGGAAAGGTATTTAAAATTTCTGCTTTTGAACTACCTAAGGGTAGAAGAACGTTCAGAGGGAGGGGGATACTTAATTTTTTTGAAATGGGATCAGAGGACAGAATTTTAAGTATTCTTCCTTTAAAGAAGGAGGACAGAGAGAAAGTGAAAAGTTTAGCGATGATTACAAAGAATGGTATTATAAAGAAGACACCCCTGAAAGATTTTGAGAATGTAAGAAAGAATGGTCTTATAGCTCTTACCTTAAAGAAGGAAGATCTCCTGAGGAAAGTTTTAAAAATAGAAGGGGGAGAAGATATAATTTTAGTAACAAAAAAAGGACAATCTATTAGATTTTCAGAAAAAGAAATAAGAGAAATGGGAAGAACGGCAGCTGGTGTAAGAGCAATAAGATTAAAGAAAGGTGATGAGGTGATAGGGGCAGATGTTATTAAGGAAGGGAGACAAAAGCCCCAGAAGAAAAATTCAAACTCTTTAAAAGAGTATCTCCTAATTCTTACAGAACATGGTTATGGAAAAAGAACAGAAATATCTAAGTTTAAGAAGCAAAGAAGAGGGGGTTCTGGTATAAAATGTGCCAAGCTAAGTATAAAGACAGGAGATTTATGTGCTTCGAGGGTAGTGAGAGACGAAGAGGATTTGATTGCTATCTCTCAAAAAGGACAAGTAATTAGGACAAAAATAGCCCAGATTTCAATCCTTGGAAGATCAACGCAAGGAGTGAGGGTTATGAAGCTTAAAGAAGGGGATAAGTTAGCCTCAATAGTATGTGTTTAAAAATATGATTGGAGAATTTCTAAACCCCCAAAAAGTTTTAAAAAAGATTCCCCTTAAGGAAAATATGATAGCCGCTGATTTCGGGTCAGGGTCAGGAGGTTGGGCTATTCCCTTAGCAAAGATTTTAGACAAAGGAAAGGTATATGCTATTGATGTTCTCCAAGAACCCCTTTCTGCTTTAAGGGGAAGAGTAAAGTTGGAAGAATTGGCAAATATTATTACTTTAAGAGAAGATGTAGAGAAGAAAACTTCTCTCCCAACAGGAAAATTAGATTTAGTCTTAATGACGAATTTATTATTTCAGGTAGAGAATAATAAAAAAGTTTTAGAAGAAGCAGAAAGAGTATTAAAAAAAGGAGGGAAAGTTCTTATTGTAGATTGGGCTAAAGATAACCCCTTAACAAAGAGAATAGAATTTGTTGATTTTGATAAAATTAAGAAAATTGCTAAAGAGTTAAATTTAAAACTAGAAAAAGAATTTGAGGCAGGCTCCTATCATAAAGGCCTCATTTTTGTTAAAATATAAGAAAATGAGAAAAAGAAGGATATTAATTCTAACACTCATATTTGGTATCCTCTTTATTTATAGTGTCAAGGCTAGTGCGACTAGCTTTACCCCTATAAATTTAAAAATTGACGGGAAAGATTGTCTTGGAAACCCTACAGGTGTGATTGCTAGTCCAACTCTTTCTTGGGATGAGCAAAGTTCTACTATAACAAGTTTTGTAGTTATTCTTGAGGATAGTAATGGTAATACAATTAGTTCTCCTACAACTTCTTCTAGCGAGATAACTTTCGATTCTCTTGAAGAAAATACTACTTATACAGTGGAAGTTGTTCCTTGCGATATAAGTAGTTGTTATATGGGAAATTCTAGCAGTTGTACTTTTACCACGGGTAGTGGGTATAAAATTCCTAATCCTCTTTCTCCCACTAATGATATTCCTACCCTCTTAGAACATATTATCTCTTTTCTTTTT
>CAZLLZ010000012.1:0-9801 GCA_964560945.1 uncultured Candidatus Saccharibacteria bacterium
TTTGAATAAGTTCTGCTCCAGAAATTTTTCCTAATCCCGGATAGTTTTCAATTAAGACACTTTTTCTGGTTATCTGCCCTCCTAGTTCTTTCGAAATAACAATTGATTTTATCCCCAATCTCGAAGCATAAATACCAGCTGTCATTCCAGCTGGTCCACCACCAATAATAACTGTGTCAAAAACTTCATCAGGCATATGGTTTTATAACTTCTGGAATAGCATCTATTACGTCAGTAGCTACCAAAGATTGCTTATATTTTTGGGTAGCTATTTCTCCTGCTTTACCATTTATAAAAACAGAAGCCTGAGCTGCTAAAAACGGGTCTATTCCCCTTGCGAGCAATGCCCCACAAATCCCAGCCAATGTATCACCTGTCCCCCCTTTTGACATATAAGGAGTACCTGTTCTATTTACAAATACCTCCTCTCCATTAGAAATAATATCTTCTTGTCCTTTTAAAATTATAGTTGTTTTCAAACTATTAGCTACCTCTCTTACTATATTCGCTCTCTCTTCTGTATTCTCTGATTTAACTTCTCTCCCTGAAAGTATGAAAAATTCATATGTGTGAGGGGTGAGTACAAACGGCTTTCCTTTTATAACCTCCTTATCATCAGAAACAGCATAAATAGCACCTGCATCAATAACCATAGGGATTGAGATTTCTTTTAAGAAAGAATTTACAGTCTTTCTTGTTTCATCAGATCTTCCTAATCCCCCTCCTAAAACTACGGCTGTTTTTCCATGAGAGACAGCTTCTGCTGATTTAACCATTTCTAATAAGAATGATAGACTTTTTTCAGTCAATATTGGTTCATCTAAAGGAAATGTTGCTAAAATAGGAGAGAAAGAAGCTATAATATCCGCTGCTCTCTTTGGAGAAATTATCTTAACCATATCGACTCCTGTCCTAAAAGCAGCTAGAGCAGAAAGTGCAGGCGATCCAGAATAAAACTCAGATCCTCCTATCACCGTTAAGAATCCAAAATCATATTTATGACTTTCTCTTGTTCTTACTGTATAAATTTTTTTTAATATATCCTCTCTGACTTCATTCATAAATTTTTAATAAAATTTCTTATCTCTTCCCCATAATCTGGGTGTTTTAATGAAAGATAAACATTAGATTTTATCCAAGAAACTTTTGTACCGCATTCTAACCATCTTCCTTTTATTTGATAACCATAGACTATTTTACCGTCCCCTATCATCTCCCTCAAAGCATTAGCTAAAATAATCTCTCCTCTCTCATCAGGTTTTATTTTTTCAAGATAATAAAATATATCCGGAGTTAAGACATATCTCCCAATAATAGCTAAATTGGATGGGGCCTCAGAAGGCTCCGGTTTTTCCACAATGTTTTTTACTTTAAAAATAGAGTTTGCTATTTTTTCTACGTCCGCAACTCCATACTTTCTTATCTCTGATTCAGCTTTCTCACACAAAGACAGTATTGGCCTTTGAGAGGTAGTAAAAATTTTCTTCAACTGTAAAAGACCAGGAACCTCTGCATCTATAACATCATCTCCAAAAAATACAGCAAAAGGTTCCTTCTTCACTAATCTTTTAGCTTGCAAAATAGCATGTCCATCTCCTAATGGTTCTTTTTGGTATACAATTGAGAAAGAGATTTTTTTCGAGATTTCCGCGAGATTTTCTATTTCCTTTAGTAAATGATTTCTTTTCTTTTGATTAATTATTTTCTCTAACTTTTTATCTCTCTTAAAATATTCTATTATGTCTTTTTTTCCCGGTTTAACAACAAAAATAATTTCCTTTATCCCGGAATCTAAAGCTTCCTGCACCAAGTACTGGATAATTGGTTTATCTACGAGAGGTAAAAATTCTTTTCTTACAATTTTAGAAAGCGGCAAAAACCTCGTTCCCAATCCAGCTATAGGAATAACTGCTTTTTTTACTTGATTCATTTTTTATGAGAAATTTTTATTTTTTTAGCTCCTTTTCTCAAAAAGGCAGGGATCTCTAACTCTCTTTCTTTCTCTAGTATCTCCTTCTCAGCAGAAAGCAAATCCTCCTTTACCTCCAAGGCTGTTCTTCTCTTTAGTGACTCCTTTTTATCTTTCCTGACATCTTTTCTTATTCTAGTAGCCTTCTCCTTCTTTACCTTCTTCTTTTTTCTTTCCTCGTGCTTGCGAGTTTTTTCTTTTCTAATCACCTTCTTTCCTTTTATTTTTTCCTTCTTTTCTTTTTTCCCCGAAGAAATCTTCTTTACTTCTTTTTCAGAGCCAACCATTAAAAGAGTTAGTTTAATTTTCCCTGTACCCTCTTTAGTTTTTTTCAATTTTGAGTTCTTATCTTTTGAAATCCCAAAGATAATTTTAGCACTCTTGTTTAAATGAGATATAGCTTTGCTAATCTCTTTTACCTCATCCATTTTCAAATCTCCTGTCCCCGCAATATTAAATAAAATATTATCTGATCTCTCTATTTTATAATCACACAGTGGAGAAACAAAAATTGAATCGACGATTTTATCCACCCTTTCCTTTCCAGAAGCTTCCACTGTATTCATAAAAAGCATCTTCCCTTTTCCATCAAGTATTGTTTTGAAATCTGCAAAATCAATATTTATAATTCCCGGAGTAAAAATAAGATCAATAATTTCCCTTAGATTATCGGACAACAATTTATTTAGCAAAAATAACCCCTTTCTTAATGAGCTCTTTTTTTCTACCATCTGAAATATTCTATCGTTCGGAATAACAAAATAAGCATTCAAGAAAGGTTTCATCTTCTCCAAAGATTCCTTGGCAACTTGCATTTTTTTCTTCCCTTCAAAGTGAAATGGAAGAGTGAAAATTCCAAGAGATATAAGAGAAAACTCCTGAGCTATCTTCACAAAAACCGGAGATGCTCCAGACCCTGTTCCGCCCCCTAAAGTGGAAACAAAAATAATAACATCTTGTCCCTTAAAGAGTTTCTTTATCTTTTCTTTTTCTTTCTCTGCTAACTCTTCAGATAATTCTACATTCATACCTGTACCCAGACCTCCGGTTATTTCTTCTCCAAAGGAAAACTTCTTAACGTTCTTAGGGAGATGCCTTAAGGCTTCTATATCTGTATTGGCTGCTGCAAAACTCACTTTATCAATTCTTCGAGACATCTCAGAAACTATAGAACCTCCTCCACCCCCTATCCCGACAAAACGGATGTTTATCTTTTTAATTTTAGGATGAGATAAAGAGGTTAATGTTCTTTCTTCTAGTTTTTCCTTATCATTCTTTTTTCCTCTCTTCTCTTTTTTTATTTTTTTAGCCATTAATTTAATATAAATTTTCAAGTTCAAAAAGTCAACGAGATTAGTAATATATTTCTACCCATCTCCATTTACCAAACTGATCTTCATAAAACTCAGACTTAGAGAAATTATTCTTCTCAATAATTGACCTTATTTCTTCTTTTTGGTAGGGATCAAATTCTAAGTAAATCCTTCCTTGTTTTTTAAGATAGTTTTTAGCTTGCTCGAGAAATTTTCTAATTATCAGTAGACCGTCTTTCCCCGCAAAAAGGGAGAGAGGAGGTTCATAATATAGAACACTTTTTTGGACTTCATCCTTTCTATCTAAAGCCACATAGGGGGGATTAGCAAAGATAAAATCATATTTTTTCTTTATCTCCTCAAATAAATTACTCTTTAAAACTTCATATCTTTTCGGATCTAATTTATTTTCTTCTAGATTTTCTTTAATCTGTAATATAGCAATATCAGCAACATCAGAAAAAGTAACAAAAGAATTTCTAAAATTTATTAAAAGAGATATTCCTATGCAACCTGAACCTGAAAAGATATCTAAAAATGTAATTTTCTTTTTCTCAAAACCTTCTTTTTTTAATTCCTCTATCGTCCTCTCTACCCAAAATTCAGTTTCCTCTCTCGGAATAAAAACTCCTTCCCGGACATTAATCTTTAAATCAATAAACTTAATCCTTCCTTTTTTGTAAGCCTCGGGAAGACCAAGAAAAGGCATCTCTATTTATTTTGGCTGAAATCCTATAGCTCCACTTACTCCCTCAGACTCCTCTACATTTCCATACTTCTCCTCGTATTTCCTTAAATTCTCTTCCATCGCTCTCACCATTCTTTTTAAATGAGAAGGACTTATAATAATTCTAGCTGAAAGCACTCCTTGAGGAGGAAAAACATTAAAAAAATCCAAACAAAATTCTTCTTTTGTATGAGAAATCTGCACTAAGTTAGAATAAAACCCCTTCAAATCCTCATCTTTTGCTTTAATAGTTATTTCTCTTTTTTGTTCCATTTATTTGTTTTTATCTTGACCTTTTTATTTATTCATATCTTAAAGCTTCAATAGGAGATAATTCTTCTGCCTTCTTAGCAGGATAAAGACCAAACACAAGGCCTACAATAACAGCTGTAACAAAACCTACCAAGATAGCAAGGACTGGGATAGCAAATTGCCAGACAATACCTAGAGAAGAGGCCATAAATTTTCCTCCAACAAAAGAAAACGAAATTCCAATTATAATTCCAATAATTCCCCCTAACATCGTCATATAGATTGATTCTAAAAGTACCTGGTAGAGAACTTCTTTATTTTTTGCTCCAACTGCTTTTCTTAATCCAAACTCTCTTGTTCTCTCTGTAACTGAAACTAACATAATATTCATAATCCCTATCCCTCCTACCAACAGAGAAATACTAGCAATAATAGAAAGAAAATAAGTAAATAAGGAAGTAATACTTTCTAATTTTTTTAGGGTTTCTTTCTGGCTTACTACTCTAAAATCATCTTTTGAAGTATCTCCTTCTGGATTATTTATATGATGCCTCTCACGCATTAAAATTCTGATATCACTTACTGCTGCATCCACCATATTACTATCTTTTACTTTCGCAATAATCCACTGGAGGTAATCTTTCCCAAAAACTATTTTTTGAGCAGTTGTTAAAGGAATATAAATAGCTTCATCAAGGTTAAGAAATCCCTGAACACCCGTTTCATTTATAACTCCTATCACCTTAAAATTAATATTATTTATCCTTATTTTTTGGCCTACAGCGTTCTCTCCATTAAAAAGATGCTCGCTCACCTTACTACCTATTACTGCAACCCTTGAACGTGACAAAACATCGTTCTCAGAGAAGAAACTACCGCTTTTGATAGTTGCTCCTACAATATCAATAGCTTTCGAATTTGTCCCTAAAATAGTATATTTGTCACTTTCTCCCAAATACGAAACCTCTGTTGTATTCATAGTTATAGGAGCCACTTCTTCAACTTCTGGAAGCTTCTCTATAGCTTCAGCATCTTCTGCTTTTAATGTCTTTTGCATTAAGTTCATCAGAGATTCCATCATTTCATTCTTGCCTTGAAAATTCTTTGGTGGAGGACCTGGTTCAATAAAAATGTTATTAGACCCCAATGATGAAAATTGACTCACAATTGCAGCTTTTGTTCCTTCTCCTAAAGAAACAACAGAAATAACTGCTGCAACTCCAATAATAATACCAAGCATTGTTAAAAAAGAACGTAATTTATTTACTCTTAAGGTAGAACTTGCTGTCTTGAGATAGTCTGAGACTAACATTTATTTTAAAAATTCTATTTTCTTTGCTTTGCTCTTTATTTGATCTTCAACTATTTCTCCATCTCTCATAGAAACTATTCTGTTAGCTGTTTCTGCAGTATACTTTTCATGAGTAACTAAAACAACTGTTTTTCCTTCCTCATTGAGTTTTTTCAAAAGATCCATAATTATTTGCCCTGATTTTGAGTCTAGATTACCCGTTGGCTCATCAGCAAAAATAACCGAAGGTTGGTTAACAATAGCTCTGGCTATTGCCACCCTTTGCTGCTCTCCTCCTGACATCTGATTTGGATAAAAACTCATCCTATGAGAAATACCAACCTCTTCTAAAGCTTTCTTAGCTATTTCTTTTCTTTCTTTTTCTGGAACATCACTATAAATTAAAGGAAGTTCTACGTTTTCCAAAGCAGTCATTTTGGGAAGCAAATTAAACATTTGAAAAATAAATCCCATTTTCTTATTTCTTATTTCTGACAACTCATCATCTGAAAATTTCTTTGTGTCCTTTCCTTCAAACTTATAAACACCTTCTGTCTGTCTATCTAAAAGTCCCATAATATGTAAAAGTGTCGATTTCCCCGATCCAGATGGTCCTACAATAGACACAAACTCTCCCTCTTTTATTTTGAGAGTTGCTTTTCTTAAAGCTACTGTCCTTGCTTCTCCCTCTCCATAAATTTTGGAGACATCAGAGAGTTCTATCATTTCTTTTTTATTGAAGTCACTAAATCCTCTCCTTCTTTTAGCCCAGAAAGAATTTCAATTTCTCCCTCAGACCCTGTAATCCCCGTTTTTACCTCTTTCTCTTTCAGTTCTCCTTTCTCTAAAACGCGGACAAACTTTTTGCCATTTTTATAAAAAATTGCTCTTTGAGGGATAACTATTACATTTTTCTTTTTAGCGGTAATAATATCAATGTTTACTGTCATCCCAACCTTAAGTTTCTCTATTAACTTTTGATCGCCATTAATACTACTTTTTATTTTGTAATAAACAACACCCCCTATAACCGACGGAGCAGGATTTATCTCCAAAACTTTCCCTGAAAATTCTACTTCGGGCAAAGCATCTAATGTAATTTCACAACTGTTTCCTCTAGCCACTTTTACAATATCAGACTCCGGAACATTAGCCTCTACATAAACTGATTTCCCTGAAATTAATTTGGCGAATGGGACAACCTCCATTGAAGAAACATATTCTCCAACTTCTTTATTTATCTCAATAATTTCTCCATCCATAGGACTTTTCAAAACAGATTCATCTATTTGATTTTCTATCAAAGAAATTTGCGCCTTAGCTTGATCTATATTTGCCTGATAAAAATCAACATCCTCTTTCCTTGGGGGAGATTCTAAAAGAGAAAGATTTCTTTCGGCTACCTCTTCTTTTCCCTTAGCAATCTCCAGAGAAGTTTTCAAAGACTGAATGTTGGCATATAAGTCATTAGCATTAGACCAAGAAAGATTAACTGCTTTATCAATTGTGAGAATAGATTCTTTTTCTCCTGAAGAAAACTCATTAAAATATTTGTCCTCAGAAGAAATAATCTCTAGGGTTTTTATATCCTTTCTTACCTTGTCTAAATAACTAATTGTTTTGATTAAAGAATCTTCATCATCTTTCCCCAAAATAGAGTTAAGACTATCCTTTAATAATCTTATTTCATCTCTTTCTTTTTGTACCAAAAGAGCATCCCGGTATCTATCTGACCAAGCATATTTTGTATAAGGTTTAAAATGAACTTTGAAAATAGATTCTACAAGATTGTAAGCCGATTGAACTTGAGAAAAAGCATCTGAAATAATTGAAGGAATTTTTTGCTGGGCAGCATCTAAATTATTCTGAGCCAACTCTAATCCCTTCTTTGCATTTTCATATTCTACCTGGGCAATATCTTTCTTTTGGGGTTCTGCCCCCTCAATCAACTTCTGATAACTTGCTTGGGCTAATTTTAAACTGCTTTTAGCAGACTCTAATTGAATTTCTAAATCTGAATTATTTAGAGAAGCAAGCTTATCTCCTTTTTTCACTCTATCGCCCTCTTTTATATAAATTTCTTTAATTACTCCTGGCCTCTGAAAAGAAAGATTAATCTCATTACCTTTTTTTACTTCCCCCGTAACAGAAACTACTTGAACAATATCACCTTTTCTAACTTTTTCTGTCATATAAGGGTTTTCCTTCTTGTGAAAAATCTTAACCCCCCCAAAGATAATAAGAGATATGATAATGATGATAAACAATATTTTTTTACTCATAGTTATTTATTCTCTACTTTTTAAGTCTTCTTGTCAAACTCTTTCTGAAAAAGATAATTAGCTTCTTTTAAAAGAGACTCTGCTTTATTTATAGGAATATTTAGTTCTTTCGATAAGGATTTAGGAGAAAATCTAAGAATATCTTTAGCCAAAGTGAGCCTATTAGACAAAAATATATCTCTCAATCCTCTTGTCAGAGAAGGTAAAACTGTAATTGGATAAAGGCCCTCTCTTGTAATAAGATATTCTAATCCTTTTTGTGGAGGCCAATTCCATCCTAAAAGCTCCACCCCCACACACCTACTATAACTTCTTGCCTGACTAGTAAACTTTGTATTTGTAACAAGCATTGCTTTTACTTCCATTCCTGATGAAAGATACCTTTGAATAGAAGAAGCATCTTTTAAATCAAGATACCTAGCAAAATTATAAAGAGCAACTTGTAAATCCACTCTTTCTCCAGACAAGTGATGATACTTACACTCTCCAATATAAAGGGTGTTATCTTTTGTAGCAACGAAATCTATTTCGTAAAGAGCACAATTCCCTCTTAGATGAAGATTATTTCTCACATTGGAGAAACCATTAGCTGAAAGAACTCCCCCAACGTATTTTTCAAAAGGAAATCCGGTAGGTCCTAACTTCCTTATTCCATCTTTTAAAGAAAAACGAATAGAGGAAGATAAGGACTTTTTTCTTAATAATCTTTGAACTTCATTAAAAATCTTCCTTGTGGTTATTCCTGGATAGACTTCCTTTTCTATCCTATCAGCGATCTCTTTCGCTGCCCTAGAAGAAGCCCCAGCTCTTTTAGCTGAACGATAAACTTTTTTCCAGGAAAAAATTTCCTTCTCTCCTTGAGAATTAATTACCTCAACTATTTTTTTCGCCATTAATCAATCTCTAAACCTTCTTCTTTTATAATCTTCTCTAACCTTTCTTTGAGCATTCTTAACTGGTCTTCAAGAGTTCCCTTAAACTCTTTCCAAAATTCTACCTCATCTGTTTTCCCCTCCCCTTCGGCATCCTTGATATACTGATCCATTCTCCACAAACTATCCATCGTCTCAGACAATTGGTGTAAAATATTATGTTGCCAATTTTTCATCATCATAGTTTTAAAAAAGTTAACCTTTATCTTATTTTAACTTATTTCTTAGAATATCTTAAATAATCCGCCGAGCCTCTTTCTCAGAAAAAGAACCCACTTTCTCTCTTTTAAGAAAATAAAGAAAGGAACCACATTTCAATCTTTCTCCGATATCTTCTGCAAGCTGTCTTATATAAACACCTCCTTGGCAAAAAACTCTTATTGTTAAAAGAGGAAATTTATATTTTAAAATTTCTACTTTTCTAATATAAACTTTTTTCTTCTTTTCAATTTTCTCTTTAACTTTATAAAGAGGTCTTCCTTTATATTTTGCGGCTGACTTTACAGGAACTTTTTGTTCTATCTCGCCTTCAAATAAGCGAATCGTTTCTTTAATCTCCTTTAGTATCGGTTTCTGGCAATTTTTCATTTCTATTTCACCCTCAGGATCTCCAGTCGAAGAAACAGCTCCTAATTTTAGCCCTGCAAGATAAACTTTTTCCCACTTTTTAATTTCTTCGAATCTTTTTGTCGCCTCTCCTAAAAGTAAAAGCAAGACCCCACAAGCAAAAGGATCTA
This sequence comes from uncultured Candidatus Saccharibacteria bacterium, assembly GCA_964560945.1. GTDB lineage: Bacteria > Patescibacteriota > Minisyncoccia > Minisyncoccales > CAZLLZ01 > CAZLLZ01. Next base: position 9,504 of record CAZLLZ010000012.1, read on the forward strand.
AAGTCCCTCCGTGCCCAATTTTTCCCTTAAAATCCTCCTTTCTCTTAAAAATTCGAACCATATCGTAACTGGAAAACCCTATAGGTTTATAAACAGGGATTATCTTATTCATTCTTTATTTCAAAAATTTTATGATGACTCTTTGCTCCTCTTATTAATCTTATCTTTTCTTTAGAAACATTAAAATAATCTGATAAAATTTCTATTACCGCTTTATTAGCCCTCCCCTCTTTTGCTTTTTCTTTAACCTGCACCTCAAAAGAATCAATCCCTTTTTTCTCGATAGAATCTTTTTTTG